>CAYNTN010000051.1:0-29551 GCA_964399995.1 uncultured Ignavibacteriaceae bacterium | reverse complement strand
GTAATTCGTAATTCGTAATTCGTAATTCGTAATTCGTAATTCGTAATTTGTAATTCCAAATTTGTAATTCGTAATTCGTAATTCGTAATTCGTAATTCGTAATTCGTAATTTGTAATTTGTAATTTGTAATTAAAATAACTGTCTCCTGTTTTTTTTAAAAGCAGAGGCAGTTATTTTACTTTTTAAGGATAGAAATAATGAAGCATATTTAATATGTTTAAGATACATTAAAACATTAAACAAAGTGCAATCATGAATAATATATTAAAAAATTCAACTTTATTATGTTTTATCTTTACTTTGCTAATAAACTGCAGGTCTTACACTCAGATTCAATCCGGAGATAATATAAATAACAAACCTATCAATCCCGCTAATATAGATATTACGGTTGATCCGAATGCAGATTTTTATCAGTATTCAAACGGCAACTGGCTGAAGAACAATCCCATTCCGCCGGAATACAGCCGATGGTCCAGCTGGTCTGAACTAATTGAAAAGAATAATGACAAGCTTAAAATTATACTTGAAGAAGCTGCACAAGGCCACGCACCGAAGGGAAGCAATTTACAAAAGCTGGGAGATCTTTACTTTACGGCTATGGATACTGTCACGATCGGGCAACAGGGAATTGAGCCTCTGAAAGATGACCTTGCCAGAATTGATGCCATACAAAGCAAGGAAGATTTTCAAAAAGTTTTTTCATATCTGAAATCTTTCCGCAACGGGGGAATCTTTTCATGCTTTGCGGGTCAGGATGACATGAACAGTGAAAACGTAATATTTCAAATATTTCAGAGCGGGCTCGGACTGCCTGACAGGGATTATTATCTTAAAGATGATGATAAGTCAAAAGAATTAAGAGAGAAATACATGCAGTTCATGTCGAAGCTGTTTATATTAGCCGGAAACGACCAGCTGACCGCTATGAATATTGTTTCAAAGGTAATGGACATTGAAACAAGATTAGCGAAAGCATCAATGAGCCGTTCGGAGATGAGACAGGCGGAGGCTACATACCATCTCATGACTCTTGATGAATTGAAATCCTTAACCCCGAATTTTTCATGGGAAATTTTATTTAGTGAAATTGGACTTAGTGATAAGAGCAAATTTGACAAAGGAATTAACGTCGGTCAGCCGGAATTTTTTAAAGAGGCTGACAGAATGATTGCCGATATTAGTATTGATGACTGGAAAAATTATTTGAAATGGAATTTGTTAAGGTGGTCGGCGGATAAGCTCAGCAGTGAATTTGCCGATGCGTCGTTTGATTTTTACAGCAAGGCACTCCGGGGAACCGAGAAACAGCAGGTGAGATGGAAGCTTAGCCTGGATTTTATCAATAGCGCAATTGGAGAGCCGCTCGGGCAAAAGTTTGCTGAAAAATTCTTTACCCCGGACACCAAAGCAAAGGCAATGGAAATGGTAAACAACATCAAAGAGTCTTTCAAAGAAAGAATTATGATTAATGAATGGATGAGTGAAGACACCAAAAAAGAAGCTTTAAAGAAGCTCGGCACATTTAATGTGAAAATAGGTTACACTGAAGACTGGAAAGATTATTCGAGACTGGAAATTGACCGGAGCTCATTTTACAATAATATGAAAAGAGCCGCTGCTTACAATATGAAATTGAATCTTGATAAAATTGCAAAGCCGGTTGAAAAAGGAGAATGGTTCATGCTTCCGCATACAGTTAATGCATCTTACAGCGCATCTAAAAATGACATCACTTTTCCTGCCGGCATAATGCAGCCGCCTTTTTATGATCCGAATGCCGATGACGCAGTTAACTACGGAGGAATAGGTTCCGTAATCGGTCATGAAATCACTCACGGTTTTGATGATCAGGGCAGAAAATATGATGCTGAGGGAAATCTAAAAGACTGGTGGACAGATGAAGATGCTGAAAAATTTACCGCTCGTGCAGATAAGCTTGTGAAACAGTTCAATTCGTATCTTGTTGTTGATACGTTTCATGTTAACGGTGAGCTTACACTCGGTGAGAACATAGCCGATCTCGGAGGTTTAATCGTTTCTTATCACGCATTGCAGAAAACTCTTAAAGGTAAAGATGAAGTTTTAATTGACGGATTTACACCCGATCAAAGATTTTTTCTGGGATTTTCACAAATATGGAGAGTTAACTCCAGACCTGAAGCTCTTAGACTTCAGGTTAATACAGACCCGCATTCACCTGGAAAATTCAGGGTAATTGGCACAATTTCTAATGTACAAGAATTTATGAAAGCCTTTAACGGCAAACCGGGAGATTCGATGATAAATGATGAAATCGAAAGAGTAGTGATATGGTGATGATAATACTCTAACTATTGATTTGTTAACCGGCACGTCCGTCCGACCTTTTTTTATCCTCAAAGTTCACCAAGAAATGCACCATTTTCTATAAATTTATAAAAGAAACAATATTTATTCTTAAGCGTAATTTTCATAACTTTACCTTAAAAATTAAAATCAAAAGAAAATTTATGCGCCGGATTATATTCTTAGTGTTCTTTTCAATTTCTTTTTCTAACCTGCATTCACAGCCTACTCAAAATGAAAATTACCAGTTCTTCATTGATCTTAATAATGCTCAGAATGATCAGCTTGAGATTGAACTCATAACTCCTCAAATATCAGAAGACAGAGTTTTATATAAATTTCCTGCGATGGTACCAGGTACATATAAGGTCTATGACTTCGGAAGATTTATTTCAGAATTAAAAGCATTCGATGCATCAGGAAATGAACTACCGGTAAGTAAGAATGATGTTAATACCTGGGAAATAACAGATGCAGGCAAACTTTATAAAATTACTTACAAAGCAGATGATACTTTTGGAGATACCTCGGGTGTTTCGATATTTGAGCCTGTAGGAACGAGCATTCAGAAGGATACAATATTTGTATTTAATAATCATGGCTTCTTCGGATATCTGGACGGATACATAGAAAATGACTATATCCTTAACTTTACAAAGCCCGCAGGCTTTTTCGGTGCAACCAGTCTTGATGTATCAGAAAGAAACGAGACCAATGAAATTTTTAATGCTCCGGATTATCATTATGTGGTGGACAATCCTATATTTTTCAATGTGCCTGATACGGCTACAATAAATTTTGATGAAACAAAAATTTTAATTTCGGTTTATTCTCCGGGCAAAGGGATTACAGCCCGGGATATGCAGGCTTCTTTAAAACCTTTAATGGAAGCGATGAGAAAATTTCTCGGCGGAAAGCTGCCTGCTGATAGATACACATTCCTGTATTATTTTACAAACAGTAATTCAGGAAGCGGAAGCTTTGGCGCTCTGGAGCATAATAATTCTTCACTTTATTTTATGCCCGATGTTCCTGCAGAAGCAAAGTCTTACATGATTACTCAGCTGCAGTCGACAAACGCTCATGAATTTTACCATATTGTTACACCTCTTAATCTTCATTCGGAAGAGATCGGAAATTTTGATTTCAATAATCCCGTGATGAGTGAACATCTGTGGCTTTATGAAGGAGTGACAGAATACTTTGCCGATTATATACAGCTCATAGAAGGTCTTATGACACTTGAGGAATATACAACTACCATTGAAAATAAACTAAACGGATCAACAAGATATAATGATACATTGCCCTTTACCGTGATGAGCAAAGGTGCGTTGGATAAATATGAGCATCAGTATACAAATGTTTACGTAAAGGGTGCTTTGATCGGATTGTGTCTCGATATCCTTATAAGGGAGGAATCAAACGGCAGCATTGGTCTGCAGGATGTAATTAATAAACTGCTGGATAAATACGGCAAGGAGAAATCTTTTAAAGACAGCGAGCTGTTCGGGGAAATAGAACTTCTGACTTCTCCCAAAGTAACTGAGTTTTTAAACAGGTATGTAGCGGGACCCAACAGAATTCCGTATGATGAAATCTTTGCAAAAGTCGGATTTACTGTAAATAAGACCCCTTATGAAATGATAAATATTTCAGGTATCACTATGGGTTTCAATACGGAAAATTACAGGCTGCGTGTAGAGAATATTGAATCGGCGGATAATAAATTTATTAAAGAGCTCGGTTTAAAAAGCGGTGATGAACTGGTTTCATTTAACGGTAAAACAATAACTTTTCAGAATGCAAAAAGTATTTTCGGCTCGCAAAAAAATCAGATTAAAAAAGGTGATGAATTTGAATTAGTGGTTGCAAGATATGATACCGGTGGAAAAGAAAAGAAAGAGACTCTGAAAGCAAAAGTACAGGAAACAAAAACAGGATATGATTATAAATTGAGTGTCAGTGAAAAAATGACTGGCAGTCAAAAACAATTACAAGATGCATGGTTGGGAAAGATGTGATCACGGATTTTGTAACGGATATTGCGATCATACAGGTAGTTTGGGAACAGGCAAATTAAGAACTTAAGTTGACCGCTTTTATAATTGAAATTTGTTTTTTGCCACAAATTCACACGAATGAACACGAAAATCATTTCTTTTAATTCGCGACAATTAGTGCAAATTCGTGGCGTATTCTAACTTTTTTAGAAACACCGCTCCACTTGAGTTAAGAAATAGCACAAAGACTCAAAGACTCAAAGACTAAAGGAATATAATTAAATATTACAACTCCCTGACTGATGTAAATTTGAATTGCATCAGTCAGATCAACTCACCGTCATTGTCTTTAGCCAACTCTTTCCAAAACGGTTTAAAAATTTTCCAAGTATAATTCTAAAGTACAGATCAAAATAAAATGAACCTTATTTTATTTTTTTAACCTTAATAGATAAAACTCAAACTATTTTAACTTTATTACCTTATCTAAAGTGAAAATTGATTAAGGTAATAAGGTTATAGCATTTTCGGATTTTTCTATTAAGGTTTTAAAAAAAATAAGGTTGGTCGTTCCGCTCTGAACTGGGTTGGGGATGGTTCTCGTTAAGGGATAGAAGTATTATCAAGTTTAGACAAACTGAAGAGCTGCTGATTGAATCCTTCTCTTCGCTCAGGATGACAAAATGTTATTGTTCAATCCGTAGCTTTCAAATTCTCCCCTAAACTCCGTCAAAATTGTTTAGTGAAAAAATATTGTTCCTTCAAATTATTAATATAAATTTCCGGGATGCATTTCCATGCGAATTTTAAACTTTTCCAAATCCCCGAACAATATATTTATACATTCGCACACCTCAAACATACCTCCGCACAAGACTGTGGTTTCTCCACGTTACTCATCCATACCATCGCGTTACTCATCCGAACCACTGCGTCATTCATCCGTACCACCGCGTCATTCATCCGTACCACCGCGTCATTCATCCGTACCACCGTGTCATTCATCCGTACCACAGCGTTACTCATCCGTACCACCGCGTCACAATTCCGTACCACCGTGTTACTCATCCGTACCACCGCGTCATTCATCCGTACCACCGTGTTACTCATCCGTACCACCGCTTCACACATCCGTACCACCGCGTCATTCATCCGTACCACCGCGTCATTCATCCGTACATCTGCGGAGCATAAAAGTACAGCTGAGCGGAATAAATGTATTTATAAGAGAAAAAAATGTAGGTCTCAAGCTTAAAAAAGTTTGACGGAATATCGGATTTAACAATTAAATCAATATTTGATTTTGTCTGCTAAATCCTGTCAATTCTTTTATCTGATAAATCATAGCTCAGACGATAATAAGCTATACTGATTGGATCCTTCGCTTCGCTCAGGATGACAAAAATGTATTACTCTGCATTAATCCAAAAATCCATTAATCCAATAAATCCTAATTCAGACAGATTCGTCATTTGAAGAAAACACCCGGAGTGAAATAGAGATGATTGGATCTCCGCCGGGAGCGCGCGGGATTAAAACCCATAAATCCCAAATTCAGACAATTTTTCTTCCGGATCCAGTCTTTAGCAAAAACAGCAAAAACATCTTCAAAAACTAAACTTGAATTAACAATAGCTAATAACTATTTTGAAAAAATTTTTTAATTAAAACAGGAGAATCCCAATGAAACAAGTAGGTAAAAAGCTTTATTTGTATTTAATCATTATTTCAGCAACTATGATGATGGGCTGTTCAGGAGCTGTCTCACCCGATTTTTCAAAATACAAAATGGCTTTAAGCAATCAGATGCAGGATATGCTTGATGTTTTATTTGCAGGACATTACAATCAATTTATGTCAACTTATGTTGACCCGGCATACATAAAATCTATGGGAGGTGTGGATAAGGCATTGCTTCAATTCGATAATTCAGAGCAGCAAAGACTATACGCGGATTTGAAATTAGCCAAAAATATAACACCTTTTTATGATCCTGATGTAAATCAGATGGTATATCAGGGACCTCTCCTTTTGAAACCCATTGCATTTGTACAGAAAAGCGGTAAATGGTATATGATGGGAGACTGGTTTAAGAATTGAGAGTTTAGAGTGTATGGAGTGAGTTGAGTGTATGGAGTGTATGGAGTGTATGGAGTGTGTAGAGTGTATGGAGTGTATGGAGTGTATGGAGTGTATGGAGTGTGTGGAGTGAGTTGAGTGTATGGAGTGAGTTGAGTGTATGGAGTGAGTTGAGTGTATGGAGTGAGTTGAGTGTAAAAGAAAGAAATAATAATTTTAGCTTGTTTGATATTTACAATAATAAAAAAAGGCTGATTTATTCATCAGCTTTTTTTTTAGTGAAATTTTTTATAATGTTATTTCAAAAGCAGCATCTTCCTTGTGACTGAATTTGAACCGCAGGTAAGTGTGTAAAAATAAACCCCACTCGGAAGATCAGCTCCGTTAAAATCAACTTCATAAGTTCCGGCATTTTGTTTCTCATTAACCAAAGTAGAAATCATTTTTCCCAGAGCATCAAACACGGTTAATTTAACGACTCGATTTTCGATTAACGAGTAACGGATAACGGTGGAGGGATTAAAAGGATTAGGGAAATTTTGATAGATTCTGAATCCGTTTAAGATTAAAGAATTTATATTGTCAATTCCTATTACGGAATTAATACTTCTCGAAACACCAGCACCATTGGTTCCTACTAATAATTGACCATAATCATTAAAACATATTGAACTTATATTTTTCCACTCTAAATTGTGTGTAATATCCTGCCATGTATTTCCAGATTTTGTATAAATTCCACCGCTGTTGTAGTAATAAAAATCATAACATATGACAAAAAGCTTTCCATTCTCTGTCTCTATGATTTTTCTAATCTTACACGGAATATTTTCATTTTCCCAACTTACTCCGTCATTTGTAGTGCTATACAGTCCGGGCACTCCTCCTGCATAAACAGTATTATCACTAGCTGTAAAAACCGGGTTATATACATAATTTGTCGGATTCGGAAAAGATAATACCTGCGACCAGTTCAAACCTTCATTTGTAGATTTATAAATTCCATCTGTACTTCCGCCATAGTAATGTCCTGAATTGGTTTTTGTAAATGAAGTTAAAAATTGTGAGGTGAACTGAGTCCAATTGACACCGTCATTTGTTGATTTAAATACCCCGCCGTTTCGACCGGCATAGATTTCTTTATTTTCGAAAATTGTAATCCATTGCGGACGGGCTGTAGAAGAGTTAATGTTATACAAATTCCAGTTTATTCCATTATCAGTACTTCTATAAACACCATTAGTACCATTAACAGTATATAAAAAACCATTCTTACTGTTAATTGCAAAATCACTTGTCACAAGCAGACCTGGCTGTATAACCCAGTTCATTCCGTCGTCATGAGATACCTGTCCGGTACTTGAAATTATTGTACCATCTGAGGCTTTAACCATAGCTTCCACATACGTATTGACGATTCCATTTGCCGAACCTACCCAATTCAACCCTCCATTTGTAGTTTTTACTGATCCGAGACCAAATACGTAAGCAAATACTTCATTATTATTTCCTCTGAATAATTTGTAAGTATCTCTGTCGTAACCAAGGTTTATCCAGTTATCACCGTTATTTGTGGAGCGCCAAATTCTTTCATGATAGGTTGTACAATAAACGTATCCGTTGGGTGTTGTTGTAACACTTGATGGTTCATATATTGAATCAGGATGCATTATAGAAAAATTTTTTCCATTATCGGTAGAGCGATGTAATCTGGATTCAGTACCGGCAACAAAGATGAAACCGTTATCAGCTACATTGACATCCCTGAGATAATGTTCGCTCAAACTTACAACTTCTTGCCAGGTTGTTCCAATATCCGATGAACTAAATAATCCCTGCTGACAGGCAACATAAACAACATTGCTTACAGGAGACCTGGAAATTGAATTGGCATATGTTTGCAGTACTGATGACCAGTTTAAACCAAAGTTTGTAGATCTGTATACCCCCGTAGAGGAAGCAGCAAGAATTATTCCACTTTCAATTTCCTTAATGTCAATTATATACGGAGCATTTAAATTGGAAGCTTCCCATAAGGATACGGAATTCGATCTGAATAAGCCCTCTCCATATGCACCTGCTAAGGCTATTCCATTTGAAAGTTTGCAAACACTGTAGATCAGTTTTCCTTGTAACCCTCTGTAATTCCAGTTTAACCCATTGTCTAAAGAAATAAAAACTCCATTAGATGTTGCTCCATATATTTCTCCTGAGCTGTCAATTGAATAATCATAAATTGATCCTCCATGAGGTCCGTTTGTATGCTGCCAAAAATTTGTCTGTGCATTACAAAGTCTCAAAGGTAAAAAAAGCAGGATGAGGAAAAGTTTATACATTTCTTAGTAATTTGTACTAATGCTCTTAGTGGTTTTTAAATAAATCTGTTTGATAATGTAACTAATTTTTCTAAGTAAACTTAAGATTTTTACATATAATGTGCAAAGATTTATTTTTGAGTTTTGATACGGTATTTGCAGTAATTTAAGAAGAAATTTATTCGAAATGATGTAAAAAACCTTAAATGTAAGCTGAAATTCAACTAAATCACAAATAATTCTCAGGACACAAATCGTGATTTGTGGATTTTAATAAATTTCCGAAAGTGCAAAAATACGTAATCTGCTGTTCTTATTTCAAAAGCAGCATCTTCTTTGTGACTGAATTTGAACCGGAGGTAAGTGTGTAAAAATAAACCCCGCTCGGAAAACCCGAGGCATTGAAATCAACTTCATATCTTCCCGGATCCTGCTTTTCATTAACCAAAGTAATTACTTCTTTTCCCAAATTATTATAGACAACAAGCTTCACGTCTGACTTTTGACCTCTGACATCTGACAGAATCGAATAAAGAATTACAGTTGACGGATTGAATGGATTAGGATAATTTTGCTCCAGCAAAAATCCATCCGGCACAGAGCTTTCCAGCTGTCTGATTCCAATTGTACTTAAATCAATAGGTGCAGTCCAGACCTGATAAACGCCTGTAAAATCATCCATCCAGACCGGCCATAATTTACCGTTGCCTGAAGTGATACCGATATTGTCTCCCTGATTTCCTGAACCTGCTCCTGAAATTCCCTTCGGTTTAAAATTATGATCACTTACAAGAAAATCTCTCCATGTATTCCCTCCGTCTTCAGATCGTGATAAATAAACCTGAGACGAGTCAATGCTGATATTCCTGTTGTCAAAGTAAACTACATTTATTCCTCCGTCTTCATCAACTCTTATTGCAGGCAACAACTGTATTTTTCCGTTATTGAAAGGGTCCTGATTTACGCGGACTCCGGCTGACCATGTAATTCCTTCATCGGTAGATCTATGGAATACTATATCCGGATCGCTTCCGGCAGGAATCAGATTTTTTTCAGCCGTGACAATGTAAATCCATCCGTTTCTTGGTCCGCCTGATTTATCAACGTCCATTGAAGGATATCCGTTAACCCGGATTCCCCAGGGCTGGAATGAAGATGCTTTGATTCCGTTGCAATCATAAGCCGTTTCGTTTACACTCCAGCTTTCTCCACCGTTAGTTGAAAACCCGAATCCTATATAATCTTCGTTAAAAGGAGAAACAAGAATTGATGATGCCCAGCTTACATATGCCTTTGCATTAGGACCGGTCACCATCACCGGACCCAAAGACTGATGTCCTGATATTGAGTTGTTGATCTGAATAACAGATGACCAGTTAACGCCTCCGTTGGTAGTATAAGCATATACAATTGGAAAAGGCGAAGTAAACCGGGTCCATACAAGAGAAGTCCGTCCGTAATAAGGACTGGTTGGCACATCATCCGTAGAAGGACTTCCTTTATCCTGATCATTACCTGCAATCAGCAAATTATTGGACCATGTCTGCCCGAGGTTTGTGGAATAATTTGACCACATGCCGAGAACAAATCCTCCCTGATGAGTAAGGATAAATCTGCCGTCCTTATCAATTATAGGACCCGGATCACCGCCGTGATTTGATATAGGGTTGCCGAAACAGGTGTCGGTACCGGTCCAGTTTAAGCCTCCGTTTGTCGTGACATATATTCCTTCACTCCGAAATGAAGTTCGTACCGTAAATGAACTCGCAAACATAATCTGAGGATTCAGAGGATGCCTGACTATAGCAGGTTCAATCTGGTGATTTGTCGAAGGATGAATCCTGAAATTCGGAAACTGTGAATATGCACTGTTAACAAATACGATCAGTAACAGCACCGGTAGAAGAACATTTAGTTTAATCATTAATTTACAAATTGGCTGGATTTAGTTTACTGGATTATAAATAAAAAATAGAGAATCATATATTAAGATTCCCTAATTAATCTAAATATCTTTATTTTTAATTTATATTCAATTATTAAGTTGAATATATTTAAGGACAGTGCTATCCAAATTGTTATTAACTTATTTGTTAATAAAACAATTTCAGTTTATTTATCAGTAAAAAACAGAATAAATTCTAACAAACCCCTCTCTAACCCTCACCTTTTTTTCAAAGGGGAGGGCTGGGTGGGGTGCTTCAATGTCACTTATGTTCAATTCGTGACATAATAGCTTTCAACTACTTTAATTGAAAACATAATTAAGATTTATTCCTCCGAAAAAGTTATACGGAATGCCTGCTTCATAAAACTCCAGGCGGTCGGAATTAACCTGTATGAAAGCTACATATTTTTCATTTGTAAGGTTGCCAAGTCCGGCAAATCCCATGACACTGAAATTCTTAAAACTCAGGTTTGTACCTATCTGCGTTCCGAGAATTGTATATGGTTCGGTCTTATATTCGGCAATATTCTTATCATCAACAAACATTGACCCTACACTGAGAATTGTCCCTTTAGCAAAGAATGTGTAATTCTTGTTGTAAACATACTGGTATGCAATTTCAGCCGAAAAATTATTGTCAGGATTGCTCGGCTCCTTGTTGCCGGAGTAATCAGCATCGATAATGTTTCCTTCGGCATCAATGCTTCGCGCAGTATAGCTGTCATAACGGAAATCTGAATATGTATAAGCTGCTTTTACACTTAGACCCTTTGCAACTTCTGAATTTACACCGAACTCAAGACCTGTTCTCTTAACGACAGCAGCATTTCTGAAAAACACATTCCCGTCAACAGTAAATGGAATGATTGCATTATCTATTTTCGTATCGAACATTGTAAGCTCGACGAATGTATTTGAGAACAGGCTGCTTCTTTTGTTAATAATCTCTCCTTTATATCCAAGTTCATAGCTGATGGTATTCTGAGGCTGAAGGTCAGGATTTATCAGCTTATATCCTCCGTCTGATGAAAATGGAAAATTATCAAGCTCATTATTTGCCGGTGTATCAAAGCCCCAGCCGAATGAACCATATACCGACATGAAGGGATTGAACTTATAATTCAGAGCGAATTTCGGTGTAAACTGATCGAAGAGTCTCGATGTATCCTGAAAGCCCGCAAGCAGATTTGACGCCGAAGTGGTTACTCTGTCATATCTTCCGGTGATTAGTAACGCTAAATAATCTCTGTACAGATAAAATTGCTCCGTAAAATAAAATCCGATGTTTGATAAAGTCTCATCCGTAATTGCCTGCAGTTCATCACCCCTAATTCCCCCTATATTGTTAAATTCATTTATAGGTCCGGTCTGATAATAAAAATCACCGCCGACAGAGAATTCATTATCGTGACCTCCGATTTTGGACTGATTTATTACTCTGAAATTCGAACCTACACCGTATCGCGTGAACACTCTGTAGGTCGCAGCAGTCCGGGACAGATCTTTAATTGTTCCGTAACCTGTTACTTCAACAAAATTATTATTTCCTCTTCCGAATTTAGTGTTGTACGTAATGCCGAGTCTTCCTTTGTTTGAAATTCTTTTTGAATCCCGGCTCACGTCTCTGGGATTTGCCTGAAGGTAGTTTTCATTGAATTGCTTCAAGGTTAAAGATCCCGGAAGTTTTATCAGCCCGTTCACATAATAACCGTAAATGGAAACTGTCGAAACCGGATTAAGATCAGCCTGATAAATCGAATTAAATCTCGATTGATATTCCTGACTGTGATACCTGTAACCTCCGTAATTTTCATAGCTGTATGTTGCCATGAATCTTTCATCATTCGAGGTGAGCCCGAATTTCAATCCGTTTTTTCTCAGATCATAAGATCCGAATTCATTAGCCGACAGGACAAACGGACGCGGAAAGTATTTATCCGTAAAAAAGTTAATAACACCTCCCGGTGCATTTGTATAAAGCGAGGTCATATTACCCTTCACGACTTCTATTTTGCTGATAGCTGTAAAGTCAAGAGCTTCAAGTCTTGTCTGACCGTCAGGCTCTGACTCAGGAATTCCGTCGAGTAAAATTCTGACACCGCGAATACCTGTATTTGATCTTGTTCCGAAACCCCGGATGGAAACGCGAACGTCATGATTTCCATACCGTGGCTGAAGCCAGAGTCCCGGAATGACAGAGAGTACGTCATTCATTCCCATTTGTCTCGATGCCTTCCACTGGCTCTGATCCACTCTTTGAACTGAGAAGGGAATGTCTATTACTTTCTGTTCTGTTCTTGTTGCTGAAATTACAACTTCGTCAACTTCATATTGTGTTGTATCAGGCGAATCATCCTGTGAATAGATTTCAGGACAAATGATAAAATAAATCAGAATGATTACTGCCGATTTAATAATTGAAAAATTTTTCATAATGATAGTTTGTAATTAATAAAATTACTAAATAGATTTAAAGCTTTTATCTTTCATGTTTACTTTTCCTCATTCTTTTCGGACCATACCACAGCCAGAATCCTGTTAAAGAAAATCCAAGCAGTGATAGTCCGGTTATGGAAGTATAAATCAGTTTTATCTGTTCTTTGTCTGTTTTAAAAAAGTAATCAAGAATGGATCCGTCATGGATATTTTCTATAAAATCCGACCGTCTTGTTTCGATATGCAGCAATTTACCTGTCGCACCGTCAAGCTGAATCCCGACATAATTATCAATGAATACAAATTTTACCATGCCCTTATCCGGTCTTATATCGATTCTTTCCAATGCGTTTGATAATTCCGCAGAAATCGAGTCATGTAAAATCCTGCATGCGTTTTTATGCAGACTGTCAATTGAAATCCAGTCTGTAAGATTTGAAGTCGTACCTTCATATGACTCAGGTAAAATCAGTCCGCCGGTATTCTTTTTCCATCCAAGCATAAGTCCGGTAATTGATACAAATAAGAAAACCACAAACAAAAATATCCCCATTGTCCTGTGAATTTTTCTGATCGACCTTATTACTCTTGCCTGTTTATTTCTTTTATCCATTACTTGAAATTAAAAAATGATTTGAAAACAGAAAAATTGATTACCGAAATAGATAATTAAAAATTTAATAATTAAAATTTACAGATAATCTGAGCTGGAAATCTTGGTGGGATTACAATCTAACAAAGCATCTTAGTTGTTCGCAGTTCTTTTAAGTAAGCTATATCTACAAAAACAGGATTTAAACCGAAGTGTTCCCGGATAAATTTAAATGTCAAATTTTCCGTAAACACCGGCGGTGAGAATTCAATTTCTGTTTTATCCTTGTTTCCGGAAGATAAGTTTCCGGACAATTTGAATTGTGAATTTGTATTTAATTTATTGTGAGGATAAAATTTAGGTGGATTTTCATTTAAAAAAGAAATGTCATTACCGCCTGATTCACTGCCTGATACAATTAATTCATCTAAATTACAATCAAAACTATACATGTAATCCTGAGCTGAGAGTACCGGAAAACTGAAGAGTATTCCCACCAGTACGTTAATGCAAAATGATATAAAGGTCTTGTTTTTCAAACTTTTGTTTCACAAAGTTATGGCTAAACATAAATAAAATCAAGTCTTGTTTTAAAAAGCACACCATTCAATGTCAATGCGCAATTTTCAATGGGGCGATGGAGTTTAAAGAAATTAAAAAAGTACTTAAAGATTGGTTTGAAAGGATTGTTATAAATAGTTAACTTTACAGGAAACCAAATAGTGGTAACAATAGTTATCCAAACTACATGTCTGGAAATTTTAAAAAATATTGTTCCGAAGCTGTATCAGTAATTCTGCTCACCTGTTTCCTGTTTACAAGTCTGGGGTTCTGTATAAATATATCTAAGTATTGTGAATCAGATGAGGCTTCCTGTTGCTGCATCCAGCATGGTAACAATGTAAATGAATCATCATCAATCGAAAAAAAATGTTGCTGTGAAATAAAGGAAATGACAGATCAGCCTGCGATGATCAATCCGGGACTGACTGAATCCAGTCTTAAAAACATACTTCATGCTTCATGTTTAAATACCGGCACAAATCTTTATTGTTCAGATTTTGAAAAGTCACCGTGCCTGATATTTTCACTTAAATCACCTTCCAAGGAAAAGATCCATATCCTTAATTCAAATTTCAGAATTTAGTTTTATAAAGTTAATTTCGTAAAATACCGGTTCATTTCCGGATAAACCTGAACGGGTATTTTTTAATTAGCTTTAAATTAATTTTATAAATTCTAAATTAAATCAAAATGAAAACAATAAATTTTTTAACGGTATTAATTACCGCCGTATTATTATCAATATCATTTAACACAAACTCATTCAGCAGCCAGACAGATATGGACTGCAAATGCTGCGGTCAGGAATGTATTGATGCAAAATGCTGCACAATGGATGCAGGAATGTCTCAGGGAGTTTCAAGCTGCTGCACAGATAAATGCACAAGTGAAGAATGCAAGAAATCCTGCGGAGCAGGTAACTGTTCAATGATGATGAAAGATTCGAAAGATCCTTCACATGCTCAGGGCAATATGAATAATGAAACAATGCAAAATTCTGACAAATCCTGCTGTTCGGATAAAACAAATCATGTAGGCAAAACAAAGGACTGTTGCAAATAAAGACTATACTTACTGCGGGGCAATTTCATTGCTCCGCAGTTTTGTAATAATTAATTTAAATTATGAAAAAGATACTTTTAATACTGATAGTTATATTTATCTCAAATAAATATTCAGATGCACAAGTCACACAGCTTACCATCGGTGTTGACGGTTTTACCTGCTCACTCTGTGCAAAGGGAGTCGAAGCGCAGTTCAAATCTCTTGACTTCGTAAAATCCGTTAAAACCGATCTCAAAAATACTTTATTTGTTTTATCTTTTAAAAATAATTTAAAGATTGATGTGACTCAGATCAGAGATGCGGTGAACGACGGAGGTTTCAGTGTAAGGGACATTACCGTCGAAGCGAAGGGAACGATAAAGGGAGATCATGACTCCGGATACATTTTATTGACTCCTAATACACCTGATATCCGACTGAAGGATGTGAACGAGAATTTGTCAGACGGAGATAAGGTTTCATTAAAGGGTACGGTGAATTCAAATTCAATTCATGTCACTTCTATAAAGAAAATTTAGTTGAATTAATTTTTTTATAAATTCATACTATGAAGAAAAAAATTTTGAAATATTTTTCAATACTTCTGATACTATTATTAATTAATTCCAATTTCAGCTTTGCACATACGTATATGGTGTGCATGATGAGTAAAGTGCAGACTGTATGCGAGTGTGAACATGATTCACGCTCCACCGGTGTTCAGGAAATTTCCACAGAGCCGCTTTGCTGTAAAGTCAAATTAACCGAACTTAATAATTCAAATACACTCAAGTTAGATAAATTATCTGTAATTAAAGTAATCACATTCCAGCCCATTCACTATTTTGTTTCTTCTATTTTAAACTCCGGCTTTTCCTTTAATTACATATTACATAAAACACACTTCAAGCCTCCTTCTGACATACCCATATTACTCTCACATATCCTGATTTAGTTAATTTCATGTTTTATTATTTTATTCCAGCAAGGCAATAGCTTTTTGCTGTATAATTTTTATTTATAATAAATAAAAAAATGAAATTAATATTATTAAATATATTTATATTTTCCGGTTTAATTTGGGGACAAACTGATTCGGTTAACCAAAATTATCCTCAATATGGATTGAGTGATCTGATCAGCTCGGCATTGAGATCGAATGTTCAGCTTGAACCCGTTGAATATGAAAAGAAAATTCTTTCTGCAAGAATCGGTCAGGTAAATAAACAGGCTTCGCCTATGCTTCAGTTTATGGTTGATTATCTGCCCGTCAACTTCGATAGGGCAGGAGAGTATTCCTTATTTTACTCCCAGCCGCTGAAATTATTCGGAAAATTAAATGCACAGGAGAAATTAGCCCGGACGAATTCTGAGAAACCAAATATTGAAAAACAGGAATTGGAAAATGAATTAATTAAATCCGTTAAAGAAAATTATTTTATGCTTTCGGTAAATGAAAGACTTTTGTCCTTTAATGAAGAGTACCGGCAAATTATAAACAGCATAACGAGTTCTCTTGAAATAAAATATTCCTCCGGTAAAGGAAGCCAGTACGAAATATTAAAAAGCAATAATGAATTTCAAAACCTGCTGCTCGAGGAAATTGAGCTGTCAAATAACAAAAAGATTCTGATCAACAATCTCAGGACTCTTACAAATTTGGAGCTTACAGATAGTTTTAAGACGAAGAACCTTGAGATACTTTTAAAAATTTTTCCGCCGGATTTTGACACTGTAAAATTCATTGAGGATATGAAGATATATAATACTGATTTTAAATATCTTGACCAGCAGGCGAAAGAAAACAATCTTGAATCATCAATAGCTAAACTCGAAAGGAAACCTGATCTGAATCTGATGACGGGTTACAGATACATGTCAGAAGCAGAAGAAAGTTTTCTGGCATTTTCCGTTACAGTTGATTTACCTTTCATGCCATGGAACGGAAAGAGAATAGATGCTGAGATTAATGAACGGAAGCTTATGGAAAAGAAAATAAATTCTGAAACAAAATCTCTGGAGGTAAATTTAAAAAATGAATTAAAAAATGTTATAGTGAAAATAAATTCATCTCTGGAAAAGATTAAATACATAAACAGCATTCTTATCCCGCAGACAGAACAAACTTTTAAGTCTGCACTGATATCTTATGAAACAGCGGCAAACCAATTCATAGATCTGCTCGATACATACAGAAGCTTAAGAGATAACAGTAAAATGCTGGTTGAAGAGGAAACTAATTACCTCATACTAATAAGTGATCTTGAAAAACTAATTGGCAAACAAATTTTAACAATCAATTAGAATGAAATATATAATTATCATAGTAACGGTTATAATTGTTTTAGCCGGCGGTACCTTTGTAGTTTATAAATTATTTTTTGAAAACAACACGGCTGAAACAGTCTTAGTCAAAGACGAACTTTATGTTTGTCCTATGCATCCGCAGATCCAAAGTAATCATCCCGGTGTTTGCCCGATTTGTCATATGGATCTGGTGCTGAAAGAAAGCGTTGATGTAAAAAATGAATTTGATTCCCTGAGCAATGCAGGTAATGAAATAGGAGACGTAGTTTTATCTCCTTCCCAGCAGGTATTGGCGAATGTACAGACAGAAAAAGTCACGATCAGGGAATTCAGAAATAATCTGAGTTTCAACGGTTATATTAAAACCGGAGAGAACAACATGCGTCACATCTCAACTCCTGTTTCAGGAAAAATAATAAAGATGTTTGTTAATTTTGAAGGGCAGATGGTAAGCAAGGGTGACCCGGTATTTGAGATTTATTCACCTGAAATTTATTCAACACAAAAGGAGTATTTGCTGGCATTGCAAAATTATGAAAACGCAAAGAGCAGTAAAAATGATCTGGTCGTAGCTCAGGCGGAAAATCTGCTTAATTCAACAAGAACACGGATGAGCTTGTGGGAAGTCACTCCGGAGCAGATTGAAGAACTTGAACAAACAAGAGAAGTGAAAAATTATATTACGGTATACTCGAAATACAGCGGTGTCATTACAAAAAAAATAGATCACGAAGGTCACTGGGCAATTGCAGGAGAGGATGTATATGACATAGTTGATATGTCTGTTTTATGGGTAATTGCTGATGTTCCTGAATCGGAGATAAATAACATCAGGATGGGTCAGTCTGCAAAGATAACTTCAGTTTCATATCCCGATGAAGTATTTATTGCAAAAGTAAACTTCATCAGCCCGATGTTAAATTCCGAAACAAGGACGCTTGAAGTCCGGCTGGATGTATCAAACAGAAATTATAAATTGAAACCGGATATGTTTGTAAAAGTGGAGATAGGTTCCGCAAGATATGAATGGAACATTTCTGTCCCGAGAAATGCCGTACTGAGAACAGGCAAGATGGATATGGTATATTTAAAGAAAAGTAACAATGTATTTTCTCCTAAGTTGGTTACAGTAGGAGGCGAAAGAGACGGTAATTATTTAATAACATCAGGGCTAAAGGAAGGAGATGAGATTGTGACAAGTGCGGGATTTCTGATCGACAGTGAAAGCCAGATACGGTCGGGAAGCTCTCAGAAAATGGAAGGGATGGAAATGAATAAACATGAAGAGCCGGAATTCAAGAAAGATCAGGATGTCATGAAAGATATGAAGCATTAGAGTGTGTGGAGTGTGTGGAGTGTGTGGAGTGTGTGGAGAGTGTGGAGTGTGTGGAGTGTGTGGAGTGTGTGGAGAGTGTGGAGTGTGTAGAGAGTGTGGAGTGTATGGAGTGTGTGGAGTGTGTGGAGTGAATAAACAATTAAAAATTTTTTAAACTAAATAAGAAAATAAAATGAACAAATCAAATTTAAGCCGGAGTATTGTCTTAATCGCATTTGCTGTTTTAGTCACAGCAGTTATCATTACCGGATGCGGAAAAAAAGAATCAAATGAAGCAACCGATAACAAAAAGCTGAATGAACATTCAGGGATGACAAAACACGAGAGCAGCTCAGATCACATCATGATCAATTTACCAACGATGCAATGCAGCACTTGTAAAAAAAATATTGAGACTGCAGTAAAAAAATTAGACGGGATAGAAAGCATTGATGTAGTTGTCAAAGAGAAAACGGCGCATATAAATTTTGACAAATCAAAAACGGATGTGGGAAAGATCGAAAGTGCGATAACCGCAGCAGGTTATGACGCGAATGATAAGAAAGCAGATCCGGAAGCATATAAAGAGCTTGATGACTGTTGTAAGCTTCCAAAAGACAGGAAAGAAAAATAATTCAGCGAGATCTTTTTTGTAGAAGATTTTTAAATCAAATTAAACAATGGAGCATCATTCTCATTCTGAACATCCGGCTGACACAGGAAATACCCACGCAATGTCAGCTCCCGATCATCACAAGATGATGATTGACGATTTCAGGAAACGATTTTATGTAACTCTTGCAATCACAATTCCCGTTATGATTCTTTCTCCCATGATACAGCATTGGTTCGGATTCAAATTAACTTTTGAGGGAGCGCAGTACGTTCTTTTCATTTTATCATCTGTAGTTTTCTTTTATGGAGGATATCCGTTCTTAAAAGGATTCATTGATGAAATGAAAAGCCGTTCACCGGGAATGATGACGTTGATTGCAGTTGCGATTATTTTTGCGTATGTCTACAGTACAGCAACTGTATTCGGTCTGCAGGGCATGGATTTCTTCTGGGAATTGTGTACGCTTATACTTATTATGCTTCTGGGTCACTGGCTTGAAATGAAGTCTGTAGCAGGTGCTTCGAGAGAACTGGAATTGCTGGTTAAACTTCTTCCTTCAAATGCACATTTAATTCATGAAGGTCAAATCCAGGATGTGAAAGTAGATTCTTTAACTGAAGGGGATTTGATTTTAATAAAGCCCGGAGAAAATATTGCTGCCGACGGTGTTGTTGCAAAAGGTGAGAGCTTCATAAATGAATCTATGCTTACAGGCGAATCTGTTCCTGTGAAGAAGGAAAAAGGTGATAATGTTATAGGCGGATCGATTAATGGAAATGGTTCACTTGAGGTAAAGGTAATACATTCGTCGAAGGATTCTTATCTTTCAAAAGTCATTAAATTAATTGATGACGCGCAAAAGTCAAAATCAAAAACACAGCTCCTTGCTGATAAAGCGGCAAGGATTCTTACATTTGCTGCATTGCTCTCCGGTGCATTAACATTTATCTACTGGATTTTTTTCAGTGATCAGGATTTCATGTTTGCTCTTGAAAGAATGGTAACAGTGATCGTTATCAGCTGCCCGCACGCACTGGGACTTGCAATTCCGCTGGTTGTAGCTGTTTCAACAACTCTCTCCGCTAAAAACGGCTTGCTGATCAAAAACAGATCTGCATTTGAAAATTCAAGAAAAATCACTACAGTAATTTTTGACAAAACAGGAACACTAACCTTTGGAAAATTTGAAGTTGTAAGAATCAAATCCTTTAATAAAGATTTTGATGAAAAAGAAATCATACGTCTTGCAGCATCTCTCGAACAAACTTCCGAACATCCCATCGCAACAGGTATTAATTTAAAAGCAAAGGATCTTAATCTGACAATTCCGGCTGCTGATAATTTCAAAGCCATTACCGGTAAAGGTGTGGAAGGTAAAACTGAAGGAAAGGACATCAAAGTAGTAAGCCCGGGTTATCTTAAAGATTCTTACATTTCAATTCCCGAAGAGATTCCTGCAGGCACTGCTGAAACAATCGTTTATCTGATGGTCAATAGTGTACCGGCCGGATACATTGCACTTGCGGATAAGATACGCCCGGAATCATATGATGCAATAAAGGAGCTTCATGAAAATGACATCAAATCATATTTGCTTACAGGTGACAATGAGCGTGTTGCAAAGAGTGTTTATAGTGAGCTCAAAATGGACGGTTATTTTGCAGAAGTATTGCCTCACGAGAAACTGGAGAAAATAAAGGAGCTTCAGCAGAGAGGAGAATTCGTTGCAATGGCAGGAGATGGAATTAACGATGCACCAGCTCTTGCACAGGCAGATATCGGGATAGCAATAGGCAGCGGCAGTGAAATAGCTGCCGAGACTGCGGGAATAATTTTGGTCAACAGTAATCCGACTGATATTTCAAAACTGATTTTATTCGGTAAAGCAACTTACAAAAAGATGGTTCAAAATTTGATTTGGGCAGCAGGATATAATGTGTTTGCTATTCCTCTTGCTGCGGGTGTTTTGTTCAGCTTCGGGATTTTACTTTCACCTGCAGCAGGTGCAGTGTTGATGAGTTTAAGCACAATAATAGTTGCAATAAATGCTAAGCTTCTGAAAGTGAAGTGATAAATAAAAAAATTTATGATTGAAAAAATAATTGACTTCTCCGTAAACAACCGGTTCATAATCCTGATCATCTATTTAGGGATTCTTGGTTACGGAATTTATTCAATGATTCATACACCTGTAGATGCAATTCCTGACCTTTCGGAAAATCAGGTTATCATCTGGACGGAATGGATGGGGAGAAGTCCGCAGATAATTGAAGATCAGATAACCTATCCGCTCACTACATCACTTCAGGGAATGCCTAAAGTAAAAGCCGTCAGGAGTCAGTCAATGTTCGGAATGAGCTTCATATATATTATCTTCGAAGACAATGCTGATATTTACTGGGCAAGAAGCAGAGTGTTGGAAAAGCTTTCGCAGGTTCAGTCAACTTTGCCGGAAGGAGTAAAACCCGTAATTGGTCCTGACGGTACAGGAGTCGGGCATGTCTTTTGGTATCATTTAAAAAGTGAAAAGTATGATCTCGGTGAACTAAGAGCTTTACAGGATTATTATTTAAAATTAGGCTTGCAGTCTGTGGAAGGAGTTGCAGAAGTCGCATCCGTAGGAGGATTTGTAAAGCAATATCAGATTGATGTTGACCCTAACCGTATGTCAGCATATGGAATCAGCATTAACGAAGTGACTTCATCAGTCAGAGGCAGCAATAAAGATGTCGGCGGCAGAAATATCGAATCCTCTGACATTGAGTATTTTGTCAGAGGAAAAGGATATATCACGGATGTTAGTGACATTGAAGAAATTACGCTCAAGACCGGGCAAAACGGAATCCCGGTAAAGATTAAAGATATTGGTACGGTTCAAATTGGCGGTGACATAAGGAGAGGAATGCTGGACTTCAACGGAGAAGGTGAAGTAGTCGGAGGAATTATAGTTATGCGCTATGGTGAAAACGCACAGACTGTAATTGACAGAGTGAAGGAAAAACTTACTGAACTTGAAAAAGGAATGCCGCAAGGAATTGAGATAAAAGCTTCATATGACCGGAGTGATTTAATTTCACGATCGATAAAGACTCTGAGAGATGCAATAATAGAGGAAGCATTAATTGTCAGTCTTATAGTTTTGATTTTCCTTTTTCATTTCAGAAGTGCAGTAAGAATTCTTATAGAAATCCCGGTTGCAATTTTGATTTCATTTATACTAATGCGTCAGTTTGGAATTACATCAAATATTATGAGTCTCGGAGGTCTCATCATTTCAATTGGAATTCTCGTTGACGCCTCAATAGTAATGGTAGAGAATGCTTACAGAAATCTTGCAATAGCTCAGGAAAAAGGACTGGAAATAGATTACAAAGAAATCTCCGCACGTTCCGCAAAGCAGGTAGGAAGGGCAATATTCTTTTCGGAAGCGATAATTGTAATTTCCTTCTTACCCGTCTTTATGCTTGAGGGGCAGGAAGGAAAATTATTTCATCCTCTTGCTTTTACAAAAACATTTGCGATTGCGGGATCAGCTTTGATTACAATTACACTGGTTCCAATGCTTATGACTTTGTTCATGAGAGGAAAGTTTTATAGAGAAGAACAAAACCCGGTAACAAGATTTTTCAACAGGCTTTATGATCCGGTTTTAAGATTAGCATTGAAATACAGGAAGACAACGCTTGCAATAAATGTTGTTGCTTTGCTTGCTACTATTCCTTTGATAATGAATACCGGGAGTGAGTTCATGCCGCCACTTGACGAAGGCAGCATTTTATTTATGCCGACGATGCTGCCTAATGTATCAATCACGGAAGCGAAAAGAGTTGTGCAGGTACAGGATGCAATTATTAAAAGTATTCCGGAAGTCGAATCAGTCCTTGGAAAAGTCGGCAGAGCAGATACACCAACTGATCCCGCGCCGGTAAGCATGATTGAAACAATTATCATTCTGAAAGACAAATCCGAATGGAGGAAGGGAATTGAAAAAGCTGACATAGTAAAAGAGCTTAATTCCAAATTACAGATCCCGGGCGTGAGCAACGGATGGACACAGCCTATCATTAACAGAATTAACATGTTGTCAACGGGTGTGAGGACAGATCTCGGAATAAAAATTTTTGGTGATAATCTTGATACACTCGAACGTCTTGCAATAATTGCAGAAGGTCTTGTAAAAAAAATTCCCGGCGCAGCAGATGTCTATGCCGAAAGGGTTCAGGGTGGTTCTTACATTGATATTGACATCAGGCGTGACGCAATTTCAAGATACGGTTTGAATGTGGCAGATGTGCAGGATATAATTGAAATTGCTATCGGGGGAGAGAACATTTCAAAAACCGTGGAGGGCAGACGAAGATTTCCAATCAGAGTTAGATATATGAAAGATTACAGAATGGATGTTGAGGCATTGAAAAAGGTCTGGGTAACATTATCCGGAGGCAGAGTCAGTTCGATGGGTGAATCAGGAGGTGAATCTGAATCCGGAAATACAAGCGACAATAAGAAAGCGCAAATACCGCTTGGAGAATTAGTAGATATAAAAATCACTTCCGGTCCGCCGATGATATCGTCAGAGAATGCCTTATTGAGATCGGTAGTTTTTCTGAATGTGAGAGACAGGGACATGGGAAGCTTTGTAAATGAAGCAAAGGAAGTTCTTGATAAGGAGTTTGTGACTTCACTGCCGAAAGGATATTTCTATACATGGAGCGGTCAGTGGGAAAACCAGATCCGTGCGAAGAAAAGACTGCAGATAATAATACCGATTGTATTTCTGATAATTTTTGTTATGCTTTACTTTACATTCAAAAATTTTCTGGAAGCTGCACTTGTAATGTTATCGGTTCCATTCGCTTTGATAGGAGGTATTTATTACATGTCAATTCTTGATCTGAATTTCTCCGTTGCAATTTGGGTAGGATTTATTGCACTCTATGGAATTGCGGTCGAAACAGGAGTAATAATGGTTATATATCTTCATGAGGCTCTGGATAAAAAATTAATTACTAAAGGAGATAATCTGACACAGCAGGATTTACTTGATGCGACTGAAGAAGGAGCAATTCTCAGATTGCGTCCAAAGCTGATGACAGTTGCAGTGGCGATCATTGCTCTTCTTCCGGTTATGTGGGCTACAGGTACAGGGGCTGATTTGGCAAAGCCGTTAGCCGTTCCTCTGATCGGAGGAATACTGACATCAGCTATTCATGTACTCTTTGTGACTCCGGTTATATTTGTCATTATAAAAGAATATTACAGGAAGAGAGGGAAGTTAAAGAAATCCGAGATGGCAAAGTTTATAGTTCATTGAGCTATCAGTAGAACATTAATCAGCAAAAAAAATTTTTAAGAAACAGCGGTACAGTTATTTCAAAAGCAGCATTTTTTTTGTTTGTATAAAACTACCGGCTTCCAGTTTGTAAAAATATATTCCACTCGAAATATTACTTCCGTCAAAATTCACTTCATAATTCCCGGCGTTTTGTATTTCATTTACTAATGTTGAAACTTCCTTTCCTAAATTATCATAAACAACGAGCTTTACATCTGAGGCCTGAACTATGGCATCTGACGGAATAGAATAACGGATG
Source organism: uncultured Ignavibacteriaceae bacterium (assembly GCA_964399995.1). GTDB lineage: Bacteria > Bacteroidota > Ignavibacteria > Tepidaquicellales > Tepidaquicellaceae > JAGPCH01. Next base: position 4,409 of record CAYNTN010000051.1, on the reverse strand, counting down.
ACGGTGGAAGGATTGAAAGGATTAGGATAGTTCTGCGCCAAATGAAATCCTTTAGCATCAGAATTAACATTGATTATACTGCTTAATAAATCTGTCATGTAAGATTCAACCAATTCAGTTCTGTTGCCGTTAGTTTTCTCCCAGACTGTTTTTATACGGAAATAATTTTGTAAAAAGATCGGCTGGCTGACGTCAAATTTAATTACTAAATTCGTGTCGCCAAGGTAGAGCTTTTTGTATGCCGGATTTTGATTGAAAGATGCCGGCATATTGATAAAAGTAAAACAAAGGGAATCGGAATTTCTAGATATCACACTGAAAACACTGAAAAAATAATATGCATTATTATCAGTAATTAATTCCTGCAACGAACCTTTTCCGGAAAAATGCCTGCCTGTAACGTTTTTTGTTATGACTTCTTTAGAATCCGGATATCCTAAATTAAAGCCAAGCATGTGAGTGGAATTCAATGTATCATAAGAATAAATTATGAACTCAGAATTAGCAAATGAAATTGACAGATTATTTTGTGAATTCGGCTGGTAAATTCCGGATACGCTATCCCAGACAATAGGTGTGTTTGTTAAGTTTTCATTAAACAGCCGCTGATACAATTTTGAAACCGATCCGGAAAGTTTCCGCTGAAACACAATCCCAAACTGAGTTGAGCCATCACGTTTACTGATTACCGGATTGATGTCTTCATTAGTGCCATCGGTAACCAATGTATCATTGTTCCAGATTCCGTTTGTGGTTTTAAATTTTTTGAATCTAATGGAATTATTTCTCTTGTAAGCAAGATAGTAATAATTATATTGTTCGGGTCCCAGTTTATTGTTGTGAATATAAGGACTGGTTTCATCAGCCGTCGAAGAATCCATTAGAACCGGAGGTGACCAGCTGCCATTAGTAAATACTGAATAAAACAAATCCCAGTTGCCTCTTGCATTTGATTGCCAGACAAGTATGTCGTTATCAATTGCAGGATTTATATTCAGAGCATTTGCAGTATTTGTAATTACTATTTCACTGTCATAGGAATTATAGTATGCTTTCCTGATTATAATATCGGATGAACTTCCATTATGCCTTTCATAAATTAACCAAGAAAAATTTCCGGTAGTAGCCTCTAAATTACGGAACACGGGATTTTTATAATCATAAACCGGAGAGGATACAACTGTTTTTACTGAATCAAAAAATTGCAGTTGTGAGAAAGAATTATTTACAGACAGTAATGAGAAGGAAACGATTAAAACCGGTATAATAAATTTTTTCATAACTTTATTATTTAGGTTTAATCAAAAATAACCCATGCTCTACAGCTTAACAATGCAGAAAGAAATTAGCAGAATTCATTTATTCAAAAGTGAAAAATTTTATCGGAAATTTATTTTGTAAAATAAGGACATTTGTCCTGTCATAACGGTAGAATGATTGAATGCAAAATCAGATTTTTTATTAAACATCCCGCAGGGATGAAATATCGGTAATAATAAAATTGTGAATACAAAATCATCCCGTAGGGATGAAATGTCACCGTCAAGCCGATCACATTCAGCTTTGTGTGTAATTAAATGCTACGATATATATCCCAACGGGATTTGATTAACTATATCAACAGAGTATACAAAATCTGATGAAAGAATTATAAAAATTGACCATAGGACAAGTGTCCGTATAGTAAATAATTTAAACTAATTCCTTATTTAGCTATATTATATCCATCAGCTAACCTTTTATTATTTTTTTAAAGTAAAACTACTTCCTGAAAATGTTAGAAAGCATGAGCATAACAGTAATAACTAAAACAGATACATGGATAATTGTATCTGTGCAATTTCTAATAATGTTATTTTTAATTTATATCGGGTCACGTTTTGCAAAAATCATCAGATTCAGCAAGTCAGAATTTGACAGTAACAGTTCAATCATTGCAGCAATTTATTCACTTGTTGCACTGCTGCTTGCATTTACCTTCAGCATGTCAGGGAGCAGATATGACTCAAGAAAGAATGTAATTGTTGAGGAAGCTAATGATATCGGAACTGCAATCCTGCGCGCAGATATGTACAAGGATTCAATCAGAGCATTATTCAGGGATGATTTCAAAAATTATGTGGAAGCTCGAATTGCTTATTATGAAGCTCACGGTGACATCCCGAAGGTAAAAGAAGCATTAAAATCTTCTGATTTGTATTCAGGCAAATTATGGGAAAGAGCCGCTAAACTTTCACAGGATAAAGAAAATTTAGTTGTCAGCAATCAGATGATCCCGGCATTGAACAGCATGATAGACATTGCAAACACGCGTCTTCACGGTGAACTTTATAAAATACCTGATGCAATTATTTTATTGCTTCTGGGCTTATTAATGATTGCCGCTTTTATATTCGGATTTTTAGCAGAATCAAAAGGAAAGATCAACTGGTATATTGCATTTTGTTTCTGCTTGGTTACAGCTTTGACTATGTATTTCTTGCTTGACCTTGACAGACCGAGAAGAGGATTGATAAATCTTGATGAGTCGAACATGGCAATTGTCGAATTGAGAAAAATGTTTTGACATAATTTCGATGGCATCGTGCTCTTCGATGCCATTCGATTAAACAAATTGAATCATGAAAAATAAAATATTTATTCTTCTCATAATACTCCTGTGTTCAGAAAACATTGTTCTTTCACAGCAGGATCATAAGATGAATAATAAAAAATCATCTTCAAGTTCTGCTGTACTGATCCCCGGTCTTGGAAGTCATCAACATGAAGTTACAACTGACAGTAAACAGGCTCAGAAATTTTTTAACCAGGGACTTATTCTTATTTATGCATTCAATCATAACGAAGCAATACGCTCATTTCAGAAAGCTGCGGAGCTCGACCCGATGATGGCAATGGCATACTGGGGAATTGCTTATGCACTCGGACCTAATTATAATCTGCCGGCTGACAATGAACAAAGAAAGCTTGCTTACAAATCAATGAGAAAAGCTCTGAAACATTCAACTCATGTAACACAAAAAGAAAAAGATTATATTAATGCTTTATCCAAAAGATATACTAAGAATGTTGAAAAGACAGGACAGGCTGAACTGGATCTTGCTTTTAAAAATGCAATGAAGAAACTGCATGAAAAATATCCTGATGATCCCGATGCGGCAACGCTTTATGCAGAAAGCATGATGAATTTAAAACCATGGCAGCTTTGGAATAAAGACGGAACACCTGCCGAAGGAACGGAAGAAATTGTTTCCGTACTGGAATATGTAATTAAAAATGAACCCAACCATCCGGGTGCAAATCATTACTACATTCATGCAGTCGAAGCTTCACCTGATCCGGGCAGAGCTCTTGCCAGTGCAAAGGTTTTGGAAAATCTCGTTCCTGCTGCGGGACATCTTGTTCACATGCCGGCACACATTCTCTTCCGTGTCGGTGATTATGAAGGAACATCGGTTGCGAATATCAATGCAATAAAATCAGATGAGTCTTACATTAAAAATCACAATCCGCAGGGTGTATATCCTCTCATGTATTACACACATAACATAAATTTCCTGTCTGTATCGAGAATGATGGAAGGCAAATATGAAGATGCTTTAAGTAATGCTAGTAAAATTGCCGAATTTGTAAAACCTTCACTCAGTGAAATGCAGATGCTCGAAGGAATGTATGCAAATCCGCTGCTGATATTAATTTCATTTTCCAAATGGAATGAAATAATAAATTATCCTGAACCGGATCCGGTTTATAAAGTTTACTCGACCTTGCTGCATTTCAGTAAAGGAACGGCATATGCATCTCTGGGGAACATCACCGAAGCGAAGACACAATATGATAAGTTTATAAAGTATAAAACCGAAGTTACACCGGATGCGATGATTGGTCTGACACCGGCTCCATTAATTCTGGATTTATCAAAATATTTTCTTGAAGGAAAAATTGCTTTAGCCGAAGGAGATACATCGAAAGCAATCGAGAAGTTGAAGCTTTCAGTACAGAAAGAAGATTCGGTAAATTATAATGAGCCGCCGGACTGGTATCCCTCGGTCAGACTGACATTAGGAGCTGTTTTATTTCTCAATGGAAAATATGAGGAAGCTGAAAAAGTATTTCGTGATGAACTGAAAAAATATCCTCATAACGGCAGAGGGCTTTTCGGACTGATGGAAAGTCTTAAGGCTCAGGGAAAAGATGACGATGCAAAGATTGTTTCGGATGAATTTAATGATGTATGGAAAAATTCTGAGGTTACGTTAAACATATCTGATTATTAAAGTATGTAAAGTTTGTAAAGTTTGTAAAGTATGTAAAGTTTGTAAAGTTCGTAAAGTTTGTAAAGTTCGTAAAGTTCGTAAAGTTTGTAAAGTTTGTAAAGTATGTAAAGTTTGTAAAGTTCGTAAAGTTTG
>CAYNTN010000050.1:0-29552 GCA_964399995.1 uncultured Ignavibacteriaceae bacterium | reverse complement strand
GAGGAGATGTTTCGGCAAGTAAAACATATAGAGCCGGATTTCCATTATAAATATCATTGACCTCATCATACGGACCTTCGAGAGCGGCAGTAAGATACAGATTCGAAGCCGAACATCCACCTGTTGATGATACAGCATAAAAATAATTCCATATTGTAAGGCAGCTGTCTCCGTTTTGATATTTAAATGCAGGTTTAGGTGAGGATAAGGAATTTGCATAGTCTGTATTCAGTGAATGAATATAACTGCTTAAAACATCATCCGTGAAAGTACAAGATGAAACATTTTCCAAGCTCCCATATATGTTTTTGAAAGCAATGGCAAAGCTTCCGTTTGCATTTCTACGTGAGATTATGTCTCCGAATCTTGAATTATTATAGCTTGTGTAATCAATTGTGTTAGAATACCAGTTGGCAACATCATATGTATAAAGAATCCATTGATCCAGATCTCCGGAGTTAAAATAATTATCGGTATAAGTTATCATCATGCTTGTTTGATTTGTACCCGCGCTTGATGCCACTCTTGCATACTCAAGATTATCTCCAGTCGGAGTCAGAATTCCGCTGAATACCGGATAAACAACTGAATTGCTGAATCCTTTGTAAAGATAAATGTATGGTTCGTATCCACCCGGATAACCGCTCAGGACAAAGATCAGTGAATCGTTTCCGTTATGAAAATTTGCCACATCGGTAAACACTTCGTAATTATGTCCGGGAGCAACTCCGTAAATGCTTTTCGGAAGATATGATACAGATGGAGTAACAGTATATGGACTCAGAACTCTGCATACTTTTGACATAAAGTAATGTTCATTGTTTGCAATTGAATCCTGAGTTACGACAATTGTAATATACGGATTGCTTGAATACCTGGCATTATCGGAAGTGATTCTCGGCATTTTGTAATAACTAGAGGAGTTGTATCCGGGAAAGAAAAGTGTTGAACCTGCATATCCCAAAGCCGGAGCCGATACAATTGTGTAACCAATTAATCTTTGCCCGTAACCGCCGTTGGTCACGTAGCCGAAGACTATGTGCAGGTATTTCTGACCTGAGGTATTTTCAATTATTTCCATGTCCATATTATCCCATTCAATTTTATTGTGAGAGCTGAAAGCGATCACAGCATAAAGATTATAGGTTGCCCCGTTGTTTACCGAATAATAAACAGCTATCGAATCAGGAATTGCAAATATTCCCGTATCTCCGTTTGCCAGACCGATTGCTACCCAGATTTTCCCGGCAGTTGGTCCTCTTTGCTCTACCTGTGTAGCTATCCCTGCGACATAATTACCTGCATTAAACAAAACATATTCATGACTCAGGTTATCTGTCTGCCCGGGACTGAATTTACTTGCAGGGATTACAGTCCCAATCGGACTTGTTTCCTGCCGTGTGACAGTTGACCCGTTAATAGTCTCCAGCTCTTTTTGTAGATCAATAATTTTGCTGCCGTTGACTGAATTTTCATCCTGCTTTAATTTATCCATATCATTCATTATTTCAATTTCCCTTTGAGTAAAATTATTCGCAGGAGTTTGAGAAAATGAATCGTTCTTCCTTTGTAATGCAACCTGTTGTTTTCCGCTGACAGGTTTCTTCTTATTGTCCTTTAAGATTTTAGGGTTTTTAGTATTACTAATTTGAATCTTCAGAGGCTGATGCTTTTCGGTAATTCTTTCAAATTGAGAAAATGAATTCCCGGAAAAAGCAAAAATAATTACTGCAGTCAGAAGTAATCTGAAAATCGAATTCAGATTTATTAAGTAAAATTTATTACAAATCATTTTTAAACTCTCCTTTTCTTTAAAGTTAGATTTTGAATAAAGAAAATAATAACCCGGCATACCGGCATGCCTTTATGGAAAAAAGTATGCGCTTCTTTTTTCCGGGTTATTATTCCTTTTTGAATGAACTGATACAAAAATATCCCTATTGCTATCTACACGCAAAGAAAAGTTTTTGAGGTTTTCACTTCATTAAGTCTTTAGTAATCTTTAATTTTAAACAAAATTTCGAATAAATCCTGATTTAGTTTCATCTCATATACAGATGCATAGAAATTCATTAATTGAAATATTAAGAACTTTCACGGCAGAGGAAAACAAAAAATTTAATGACTTTGTCAAATCTCCTTATTTTAACAAAAAGTCTACTGTTACAAAATTATGGGATGTCATTAAAAAATGTTCACCCGGATTCACAGATGAGGAGTTGAAGAGGGAAACTGTATGGAAAAATCTGTTTCCCGATAAAGAATTCAATTACGGAGTAATGAAAAATCTTATCTGGGATCTTCAGAAACTTGCGGAAAGATTTATTGAGCTTGAAGTTTACTCATTGAAAAAGTTTGAGCAGAAAAATAATTTACTCACAGGTTTACTTAACAAAGAACTTACAGCTCAGTTTGAAAAAAACTTAAAATCAGTAAAATCCGAAATTAATAAATCTGCAGACATTGATTTTTACTATTACAAATATCTGTTTGAAGCCAAAGAGCAAAACTATTTCAATCATTACAGAAAAATTAAGGAACCCGGATTTTGTAATTCTGCTCCGATGAATGAATACCTTACCTCTAACTACTTCATGAAACTATTTTCGGAAAATTACAACTCGCTTCTGCTGAGTAAATTTTATAGTAAACCATTTGATTCATACTTTATCTTAGAAGCATTCAAATTTTTTGAAAACAGTCTTTCAAAGGATGATGAGAATGTACTTGCCATGTATTTCACCTTGAAGATTCTGATGAATACTGATGATGACGAATCATACAATCTGCTGAAGAAATTAATGACGGAAAACGTTAAGAAATTTAATCCAGTAATGAGTTATAATTTAGGAATGAGTCTTATCGGATACTGCAGTTACAATCTGATGAACGGCAGGATGGAATTTGTAAAGGATCAGTTTGAGATTTGCAGATTACTTATCGAGAATAATCTTCATAACCCTGAAGACCTTAAATCCATATCCGGAAGTTTCTTTGTGAAAGCAGTCAATGCGGCTTCAGCGGTATACGAGTTCGATTGGGCGGATAAATTTATTGAAAATTTTAAAGATAAGCTTCAGACTGAAAATAAAGAGCATTTTCTATTGATGTCATTGATTACCCTTAACATTAAAAGGAAAAATTTTGATGCTGCATTAAGTTATTTGTCAAAAGCCGAGACAAAAGAACTTGTGCAGAAAGTCAGTATAAGAAGATATCAGATCATGATTTATTATGAACTTGGATATACCGAAGAACTTTATTCATTGATTGACACTGCCAAACATTTTATTTCAAATGATGTAAAGACGTCCGAGGCAGTTAAGAAGACATTTTTTAATTTTGTTTCTATTGTTTTGAAACTGATTAATCTGAGATCGGACATTTCAAAGAAGGAACGCAAATACGAACTTGAGAATCTAAAAAATGAAATTTTAAGGAGTGAATCGACTAACAAGATATGGCTGATGGAGAAAATAGAAGAGATAGTTAAAAGTTGAAAGTTGAAAGTTGAAAGTTAAAAGTTAAAAGTTGAAAGTTGAAAGTTGAAAGTTGAAAGTTGAAAGTTATAAGTTGAAAGATAAACATTTCAAAATAACTCACGATTCACGATTCACGATTGACGATTCACGATTGACGATTAAGTCTTTAGTAATCTTTAATTTTATGCAACAATCTAAATAATTTGATAATTACTTTCATCTGATATAATGCACAGGAATTCTTTAATTGAAATATTAAGAACATTTTCTGCAGAGGATAATAAAAAGTTCAGTGATTCTTGAAGTATCTCCTTATTTTAGTAAAAAATCTGAATTCGTAGAAACGCAAATATTGCGTTTCAAAATACTTACCTTCTATTTGTAGAGAACGCTAAATATTGAATCTCAAAATATTTAAATGCAAATGTAGAGACGCAAGATATTGCGTCTCTACACCCGACAAAATAGGAAATATGCAAACCAATATTGGAGGACAAATGTCCTTATTTAATCAGCACCATTTTCATAACTTTAACATATTGCTCAGTACCCGATGTAGCTGTTAATTTATAGAAATAAATTCCGGTAGGTAAATTTTCTCCGTTAAACTTTGCAGTATAGTATCCGGCAGACATTTGTCCATTAACAAGTGTTGCTATTTCGCTGCCCCTCATATCATAAACTTTCAATGTTACTTTGCTGTCATATGGTAAATCATATTTCATTGTAGTAACCGGATTAAATGGATTTGGATAATTAGCGTGGAGCATATACACATAGGGGATTTCGTTTATGGGGATTTCGTTTATAGTTCTTCCGCTTATGAGGTTATCAGGTCCACCATAGCATGAATCTAAAAAGTCACCATGATCTAAATGTGCTGATACTGCTGATTCGGAAACACATATTGTAATTCCGTTATGACAGACTAATACTTTGTTTCCATTGTTACCACACCTCGTATCATAAACGGTAACTTGTAATTCGTCTGTGGCAATACATCCAATTGAATTTGTTACCTGCACAGTATAGACTGTTGTTGTTGTAGGACTGACAGTAATTGATTGAGTAGTTGCTCCTCCCGGTGACCAAAGATACGTGGGGCTGTATCCTCCTGATGACGCTGCTGTTAATGTTGTACTTTGTGCACCATAGCCTAAATAAATTGTAGTATCTGATCCTGCATCCACACTTAAACTAACCGGTGTTACGTTTACGACCACTTGATCCGAAGAACTGCAGCCAAATGAGTTTGTTACTGTAACTGTGTAAGTAGTTGTGCTGGAAGGATTAACCACAATAGTTTGTGTTGTTTCTCCTCCGGGTGACCAAAGATATGTTGGATCAAATCCCCCTTCAACCGAAGCTGTGATGGTAGAACTTTGGGCTACACAACCGGTAAATATAGATTTGTCTTCTCCGGCATTTACAGCAATACTTACCGGTATTACGTTAACGACAACTTCATCAGATGCACTGCATCCTAATGTATTTGTTACAGTAACAGAATACGTTGTAGTGTCAGAAGGACTTACTGTAATAGATTGTGTTGTTTCTCCTCCCGGAGACCAAAGAAAACTGGGTCCGAAATCACCGGATGCTGATGCTGTTAAAGTTGTACTTTGAGTTACACAACCTCCGTATATCGATTGATCGTCACCTGCATTTACTGATATACTTACAGGAATTACTTCCACCTCTACCTCGTCTGATGAGCTGCATCCCGATGCATTAGTTACAGTAACTGTATATGTACTGGTACTTGATGGAGATACGGTTATAGATTGTGTTGTTTCTCCACCTGGAGACCATGAATAGGTGAAAGGTTCATTACCACCGGAGACCAATGCTGTCAATGTGGCATTTTGTGTCAGACACCCTGAATAAATTGATTGGTCTGCTCCTGCATCCACTGATGGCAAAGGATTGACAGTGACTGTAACTTCTGCTGTATTAGTGCAGCCATTCGCATCAGTTCCTGTCACTATATAAGTTGTTGTCGAAGATGGATTGGCAATGACGTTTGCACCTGTTGTAGTATTTAATCCGGTTGATGGAGACCATTCATATGAGCTTGCACCTCCTGCAGTCAAATTCGCAGAACTCCCAATACATATTGAAACGTTAGATGAAACCGTTACAGTTGGCAAAGGATTGACAGTGACTGTAACTTCTGCTGTATTAGTGCAGCCATTCGCATCTGTTCCTGTTACTGTATAAGTTGTTGTCGAAGTGGGATTTGCAATAACACTTGCTCCTGTTGTAGTATTCAATCCCGTCGATGGAGACCATTCATACGAACTTGCACCACTGCCCGTCAAAGTCGTAGAGGTCCCGGAACATACTGAAACGTTTGGCGAAACAGTCACTGTTGGTAAAGGATTGACTGTGACAACTGTTGCTGGTGAAGTTTCAGTACAATTGTTGATATCAGTAATCGTAACAGTATAACTTCCCGCAGATGAAACCGTTATGCTTTGTGTTGTTTCGCCACCCGGTGACCATAAATATGAACTTGCTGCGTTAGAAGTTAAGTTTACACTTCCGCCCTCGCAGAATGTAGTGGGACCGTTTGGAGTGATGCTTGCAGTGATTGTGCAGGGAAGAATTCCATCAGCTTCATCTGCTCCTTTGTAAGGAGAATCCGGATCTCTTGGATCATCATCTATATCTGTAGTAATTCCGGCCATTGGTGTTCCAATCAAATTAATATCTCCAATAGAAGCACCTGTGAGATGGAGATCTCCATTAAGCGGATCGACAAAATTTACAGGAACTGAAGTGGAATTTGCATCACAGGGGACAACTCTTGCTGTGTAAGCTGCTAATGTCTGGTCACTGTTTGTCCCATCGTAAAAAATTACATGGTTAGCATCAGGAGTACCTGCATAAAATAAATTATAATCTGATAAGTTGTCATAATTCGAAAGAGTTGTATTGAATCTTCTGTAAGCAACTGTTTTTCCGGTACCCTTAGGGACTGATAAGTTTACGAAAATATTGTTTATCATTTTAAGCGATGGTCCAATGTTCACTGTACCTACATTAATTGCATTCGAACTGAAATTTGTGCCGGAACTGACAGCATTTAAGTATACGGTATTGTAAAATAAATCCACATGCCCCGCCATACGGTTAATTGAAATGCCGGTTACATTCCCAGCAGAGGTAGAGATCGATAGTCCGACAAAATTATTGTATATATAATTTGAAGAATCAGCTGAAGTAATAAATATCCCCGTTATCGATGTATTTGAAGATATGTCGAAGACATTATTTTTATAAACTCTGTTACTTAAACCTGCAGAACAAGATATCCCTGTAAAAGATCCTGGTCCGAAACCAGATTTAATCGTGTTTTGGTATATATTTACACTCGAAGAATCGCCGGGATATATAATGCCAAATTTACTAAAGCCTGAAATTGAGTCAATCGTGTTATCAAAAATATTAAAAATACCATAAGAGCTTCCTGCTGTAATACCAGTAAAAGGACCGGTGCTGCTAATGTTTTTTATATTATTATTTGAAATATTATTGTTTGTACTATGGATGTTTATGTTATCGACATTTATTATAGTAATTTGACCCGATCCTCCTCTTATATTTCTGAATACATTTCCGGAAATAATTTTGGTAGGACCTGACTGGTCTTCACGACTTGATGGTACTTTACCGTCAGCATTCACTATTCCATTGAATAAAGTAATTCCTGAAACAGTGACATTAGAAATATCATTGTTATTAATGAACTGAGTTGAAGATTGGTGTGAATTTTGAATAGTACCTTGAGGGCTATTGTAAAAATTTACTAAACTTCCTGACCCTGTTTTAGTGAATCCATTTACAATTGAATTATTTGTTACATACACTGTTCCATTTTCTGACGTATTGCCGCCAACATTAGTAATTAAGCTAACGGAGCCTGTAGTGTTGACATTGAGATTTGTGAAGGTATTATTGTTAATGTTGGTATTTAAAATTCCCCGCTTACCCTGAAAAATAAAATTTATAGATGAACTTGTAGCTACTGTATGTGAAGTGTTACTGAAATTGTTATTGCTTATTGAAAGGGTTGTAACTGAATCTCCGAAAGAGTTTATAATTCCGGTCATCGTGTTTGAAACTCCGCTTCTTAGTGAAATGTTGTTATTGTTTATTTTATGAACTTTAACTCCACCTTGAAGTGTATCAAGAAATTGATATGAAGGAACTGCAATGCCAATTAGGCTACCCGATGTAACACCTCCAATAGAGCTTACAACAGAGTTATATGAAACATTAAAATGAACTGTTCGACTGACAAGAATTCCACACGAAGCAGGTTCAACGGAAGGATAACTAGAGAAAATGTTAGTTTTACCGTAGTCTGAAATTACATTACCTGTGATATTACTATCCCCCCCGACATCAAGGACTGAATTCAAAAAAACATTTCCACCCACCAATGACATTCCAATATTTACGTTAGAGATGCTATTGTTATATATGTATAAACTATCATTTGCTCCAGCTTGGGATGTAATGTCAGCCGGTACTGTTGGAGCTGAAGCAGAATGCCGGGTATTTGAGTAAATGCCAAACGTATTTTGATAATTTCTATTTAAAGAGATTGTATTATTCTGAATCGTATTATTCTTCGCACCGTCTGTTACAGATGTATACAACAATGCTATGCCCCATTCTGTCATATCATTTGTTCCTGCATTCGTAATAGAATTTGATACATTTTCTTCCATGACAAATCCTTCAATTTTTATAAAATCAGCTCCAATGATTTTGAAGATTGCATCATTTAGTAAACCTGTTGTTTGAGGATTGGGTGCGGTAATAATATTATTATTACCCTGAAGTGTTACAGGATTAGCAACGGATGCCGATGTTAGCAATGCTGAACCCGCTCCTCCAAGAATGTAACCGCCTGCTGGTGCAATTTGAGGATTTCCTGATAGCAGATTAATTGTTACACCCCCGGCTCCGACACCTGAAAGGTTCAAATCTGCAATTGCAGATGCTAAGTCGGAATAGTCTCCGGGAATATTCTGTGTCCCAGTGAGCTGCCCCCAAGCATTTATATTGAAAATTAATACAAAACCAAGAATAGTAAAATGATTAAATGTTTTCATTTTGTTCTTCCTTTAAAATTTAATTAATAAATTATTTTTAAAATGTTTTGCAACGTCGGAATGATTAAAATTCCCATTGGCTGCAATATCTCTATAACACTCTCCAATGAACTGAGATTATTACTCATTGGTAAAAGTGAAACAGAGTATTTGAAAAGAACATAGTTAATGTCCTCGTATGTTCTTCCTTTAAAATTTTTATAAATGATTAAAATGTTTAGGTTAATCAATAATTTAATAATTGTTCATTATGCAGTTCTAAGATACTGCATTTCATATTGAACCATAATTTATATTTTAAAAATTTTATATATTTGCAGGTCTTTATGAATCAAAAGACCTGCAATGCAATTAAAAATCAATTTGGAATTTTCTTTGCAACAAAAGCTACGGAGTTATTATAAGTAATTAGCAGATCGGATAAGTCAGTAGTATTATCACCGTTCAGGTCTGTTACAGCATATCCTGTGATAAAAGCTGCTCCATCATTATATACATCTAACATGTCCTCAAGATCAACTGAACCATCCTGATTTACATCTCCGGAATAAAATGAAGCTATTCCATTTATGCTTATCATATTATTTCCAAATGCCTGGCTTAAAGATGCCGTGAAATTATACACTGTTGTATCTCCTGATATCGTAACTGGATTTGCAGACCATGTCTCGATTGAGTTTCTGTGTTTGACAACAACATAAGCATCACCGCCCGAAATATTAGTAAAAGGAACCAATGCAGAATAAAAAGTAGTATCCGGGGAAAGCACAGTATTTCCCGAATCCAGCAAACTGTATGGTGACGAGGAACTCCTTAGCAACACAGTTACTGTATCCGGAACAGGAAACATCGCTTGCAGTCTCATAGTTAAGTACATTTCTCTATCAGGGTCCGCTACGGGAGTCTGTGTCGTATTCGTTGCAACAGGTAAATTATAGTCAAAATATATGTGTGCCGTATTTTTAATAGTGTCTCCAATAACCAAATTATTCTTAGGCTTAATACGATATAATATATATCCGTGGCTTTCTGGTTCATTTGTTGTACTGTCAGGAAGTAAAATATTATTGAAAGTCCATTCCATTATTCCATCAGGTGACAGCGCCATTGTATATGCGTGGCTCGAGTATATCATTTCAAAAGTCAGTAAATTTAATTTCGGACTGATGGTGTCAAGGACTCTGACTGTGAATGTCGTATCGGTTCCGGTATTTTGGAATCTGATTCTATATTTCAATATGTCTTCATCTGCTACCTGAGCAGGAGTAATAAATCCTGCAGGATAAACTGTCTTGTCATTTGGATCAAATCCCCCCGTTACAATACGACAATGGGTTTCCTGGTTATTAGAAGGATCAATATCACCAGAATAAGAAATTGAGGCATCACTACAAATTTCTGTTCCGTTAGAAACAGATGACTTAAGATCGAGGTCAATTGTAAATGTCTGCGTGCCATCATCAAGGGCAAGATCTTCAAAAGGCTCTACCTCTAAACCGGATGCCGGAGGCTCAAAGTACTGTGACGGAAAACTAAATACAACATCTCCATCTGCCGGTTCTAAAGTATTATTTCGATATACCACAGTGTATGTAACAGGAAAACCGGGGCGTAATGCTCCGGAACTCAAATCAAGTACTTCTAAATCTTTACCGGGAGTATTTTGAATCATGTTAAAGTTATTTGAACTGCTTATGTTTCCTGAACCACTGGTAAAATTAGCTGTGTTTGTTGAGGGATTTGGAGCTAAGTAAATAGGTGGATTTGGAATGCTTACTGTCTGGTCTCCTGACCCGCACTTAAAATAATAATTTCCATTATCACCGGAAAATGTATACCTCTCTCCGTTATTTAATGATAATATAACATTCTGTATCGGAAAACTGACTGACCCGTTCACTCTTATGTCAGCTGATACATTTCCCAAAATCAGATTGTAAGTTACTTTTCCGTCAAATTCATCAAAGCCAATATCAGGAGCAGCAGCTATTCCGCATGTTGAACCCAGAGGTCCCGGACGAACATCATCATCTATGTCGGTATATACTCCAAGGTTTGCACCGCCGGTTTCTAATTTTGTCTCTGTACATTCGGGGATGTGCAGATCACTATTTGAAACGGAAGGCAGCGCCGCTGTGTCGGCAAATGACTCATTATCATTTAAGCTCGATCCCGAGAGTGTACTTGTGTATGATCGGAAGTTGTTTGAAGGTGATGTGCTGTTTGGATTAAAGTCTGTAGTAGCATAAGAAGTTCCTCCCGATATGGATGTTCCAACATGCGCAAGTTTACTGTTAGACTGTTTTCCTCCGTAATAAGCATTATTATTCAATGTCAGGTTCATACTTGAAGTGCCACCTGACGGTAAATGGACATTGACAAACCTTGTAATACTGTTGCCTCCTGTCATTCTGTTTGAAAAAATATTATTCCTGATATTTAATCCGGTATACACATCGGCAATAATTCCTAATGAAGTTACTAAATTGATACCCGTCCCGGAGTTCGTGTTTTGCGCACCGAATTGATGAATTGAATTGTGATAAATGTAATGACCGCTTCCTCCTGAAATTCTGATACCGAAGGCACCTCTGGTATTGGGTACACCTGTTCCGCCACATCTGTTGTGAACATTTATTATGCTGTTATTCTTTATTGAATCATTAGTTCCTCCACTTCCTGCACCCGTGATATTTATACCATTTGCCCCATATGAATTGCCGTTGTCATTAATAATACTGTCTATGAAATTTTTTTCAATTACACATCTCACATTAGATTGAATTCCATTGCATGTACCGGAGCCTACCATGCGAATGTTACTAATTGAGTTTGAACTGACTTTGCAGATTGGCACACTTGCACTCAATAGAATTCCTCTTGTATCATCGGAGGTCAAGTTCCTGTTTTGGGAAACCGTGTAAATTGTGTTTCCCGAAATAGCAGCCAATGAACCTATACCGGCGACTAATTCGATCCCTGACATATCAGCTGCAACATATGAAATTATGTTTTGTATTGTGTTATTAGTAATAGAGACAATAGATGTTCCTCTTACCAGGATACCTGTCACGTAAACTGTATTGCTGGGTGAGGTATATGGAGGAGCGCCGGTCTGGATTCCCGCACTGCCGATTATATTTTGTGTAATTGTTAAATTATTTGCAACTGTAGCATTAATTCCGTTAAAGGTGATTGCTCTGGCACATTGATTTATTACATTATTCTGAATATTCAGACCGTTGATCGTAGTGCCTGCTTGTGCATATGTAGTAAGAGAGGTCAATGGTAACAGAGTAGTTGTTGAAGAGTTACCTCCGCAATAAATTCCGAAACTCAAACTTGAAGAACCGCCTGTGAGACCGCTTGCATTTCCATTAATTACATTACCATTAATAATGCAGTTACTAATAAAATTGTCATCAGCGGTGGTTGCGAATGCAGCGGTCACAATCCTAATT
Source organism: uncultured Ignavibacteriaceae bacterium (assembly GCA_964399995.1). Taxonomy (GTDB): domain Bacteria; phylum Bacteroidota; class Ignavibacteria; order Tepidaquicellales; family Tepidaquicellaceae; genus JAGPCH01. The sequence goes on along the minus strand of CAYNTN010000050.1, from coordinate 17,483 downwards.
ACTGAATTGTAAGTTGCCGTCGTTAAGTTGGTATTATTAATTGTAAGATTCCGGTATGTCCCTGCGGTATTAGGATTATCACCGTCAATCCACACATTATCAGCACCTATCAGCTGAATGACTCCAAATCCCGCTGGCGGATTTCCCGAAATGGAAACTGTGTCGGAAGCTGGCCTAATCACAACAGATGTATAACTCGCCGCGCCTGCCCCGCTGCTGTTTAGGTTAGCGGGTGTTGTACCTTCGATAGTGTTAGCTGTTATTTCAATGTTTATGGATCCCGTATGATAACCGGAGTTGATAGAATCAAATGCTTCTTTAACGGTTGTATATGCACCTGTCAATGCACCACCTGTTGCTGTCAGAGCAACCTGTGAATTTGCACTCGATGCAATAAACAGGAAATATAAAATTAAAAAACATAATGTAAATAGTTTATCTACAATGTAGATTTTTTTCATTTTGCTTTCCCTTTCTTTAATTTAATAAATGTTTTAGAATGTTTTTGATTTAATATTACTATTGACTATTGAAATAATTTTTTTCGTCAGGCTAAATTGTATAAAATGCGAAGCAATCTTCGTTCTTTGCAATCCCGGGAAGGAATTGAAAGGATTAAATATGATTGCCTCGCAATCAATGTTAATTCCGGTGTTCTTGGTTCAGGTGAAGTTATTAGGGAATGTATATCTTTCATTTCTCTTCCCGGGTATTTATTTATGTAAAAATATCTAACTTATAATTTTAACGCAAAGAAACTTTTTCCAGATTGTTAACGAGTTTCATTTGTAAAAAAAGAAATAAAATTGGATTTTAAAGTTTAATTGAAGTTTTCTATATTTAAATTGTTGCAATACCTAAAGAAATTTTTATAACAATGTGATTAAAATTATTTAGAGTTCATTAGCATCATTAAATATAATTTCAATTCTTTAAAAAAAGGCAGACAAATGAAAAAGAACAAACTCTTCACACTATTGAGGATTTTTTCAAAGGAAGAAATGAAAGACTTTGAAAAATTTATTGCCTCTCCTTATTTCAACAAAGGAAGAAACTTCAAGCCGTTTTATAATGTCCTCAAAAAGTATTACCCCGATTATGACAGTCCTTATCTTACAGAAGAAAATATATTTAAAGAAGTTTATCCCGGAAAAACATATGAAGCCGGAAAATCCTCTGTAACGATCAGAGTCTTAGAATCTAATTTGACAAGGATGGCAGAAAAATTTCTTGAGATTGAAGAGATTACTAAAGTCAACAAGTATAATAAAGTTGCTTTTATGAACATGCTTGGCAAAAAGGGGGATGTGGATTTGATTATATATTATGGTAAAAAATTTCTGGATGAATTTGAAACAGAAAAAATTTCAAAGTCAAGATTGCTGACAGAATATCTTGTAAGGAATGAATTGTCGGAAATAAGACTGCAGCCTAATGATAGAAACTGGGAATTTAAAAAAGCAAATATGGAAAGAACAATTGAGTTGTTAATTACAAAATTTGTGAGTGAATTAATTGATTATTATGAAAGTGTATATATTTTCCCTTCAAAGTATCTTCCTGAATCCGAAATGTTAAATGAATTCAACACCTCTTTTGATTTGAGGAAATTTATTGAATCTCTCGAAAAGAATAAATTGATGAATGAAGAGCTGCTGGTAATAATTTATTATTCTTATAAAATCAGCATTGATAAAAATGATTTTGAAAGCTTTAAAAAAATGAAGGATCTTTTTTTGAAAATAATAGACAGGCTAGGTTATTCTTTTAAGATGCGTGTTTTTGCAAAATTATGTAATTTTTGCGCATACCAGAATTTAGGGAGAAAGAAATTTTTCGATGAAGAATATATTATGTTGTATAAGTTATGGGTTGAACACACCCCAAATGAACATTTAGATGATGTATTTAATATAATTGCAATCAGAAATGTCATGAGGAGGATGAAAGTATCGGAATTAAAAAAATACATTGATGAGTATTCCGGTTACTTCCCGTCTATAATCAGAGACGACTGTATTAATTACGGTTATGCTATACTTTCATTTTGTAATGGAGATTATGAGGATTGTCTCGTTAGGATAAACCAGCACAATTTTAAAATTCCAATGATGATCAAAGATATGAAAATGATGAAGATTCAGACATGTTATATGCTGGAACATTATGATTTAATTTATTCAGAAATTGATGCATACAGACATTTTCTTGCAAGTACTATAGGTATTCCAAAAGATTTTATTGAAAATGATAAAAAAGTTTTAAAATATTTTTACAGGTTTACAAAGATTACAGAGAAGGAGGATAAAAAAGAACTTCTAAGCTTTAATGATGAAATTAAGAGACTCAATTCAGAAAATATTTATATTAAATGGATTAATTCAACGGCTGAAAGAATTATCAATTCAGAAATAATATTGTTTTTCTTTGATTCAACATTCCAGATTCAAGAATGGCTATTCACTTTTAACTATTCATTATTGACTATTTACTGATGATAATTGACAACTCACAATATAACGATTAACGATTAACGATTAACGAATAACCTCTCCGCCTCAATATACTTCTCCATCAGCCAGTTCTTCTCCGAAACATTATCCGTTTCAAGAAGATCTTTCTGACGCAGAAGTTCAATTTTATCACGCGATTTATTTATTATATTTTCAAGCTTCCTGAGATAGCTTATAAACTTCCTGTGCCGGGAAAAAATATTCTCGTCTTTTTTATTTCTTGTTTTGACAGTCTGATAATATGCATTCAGAAGTGATATAAGATTTACAAACGAACCGGTCTCATAATAGATCATTGCCGTAAGTTTTTTTAAATCAAGCTTGAAAATCAGATTATCTGTATTGACTTTGTTAAGGAACTTCAGCGCTTCATCAAAATTACCTTTTGCGAATTCAATTTTTGCGATGCTGAAATTTTTCAAAGGCTCTGTCTGGCTGTGCTCGAGCTTGGATGAATATTCATTTACAAAGTTAACGACCCAATCTGTCTCATTAACTTCAATCCCGGCTTTTACAATATTTCTGAAATGCGATGGCGGGAAGTATGCAGTTCCGTGTACCCCCTCAAAATATTTCTCCTCAACAAGCTTCTTCATTATCTGAAAACTCTCATTTACAAATTCTTTTTTACCCGAGTTTGACTTCATATTGCATATTGACATTATATTCAGAAGAAGTCTTTTACCTGTATCTGAGTCCAGCTTGTTCAGATTTTTTGAAAGCAGTCCTTTAATCTCAAAATAATAATCATCATTCCCGATATCGGAATGCTGTTTCATTAAAAGGTAATAAATCTTAAGGATTGCAAAAGCAGCAGGATCTTCTTTTTGAATTATTTCAAGAAGTTTCTCAAAATCAATTGACTTCAGCATTAAATCAGAAACTTCATCACCATGATCAGATTGCGTATATCTCTTATCATAAATCAGTATTTCTTTTTTGAAAATGAATGACTGAATCATCGTAAAGTAAATAAGATTCTTGATTCCGCTTATCAGAGAATCACATCTCTTGTCTTTCCGGTAATTCGTAGCATAGTATAGCTGCAACGCATCTATCTTATCAAGATTATCGAAAAAATCGAGACTGTCGCTGGGAATTTTTTTTAAACCTGATTCAACTAATCTGCTGTATTTAGCTGCTCCGGTTTCATCTCCTCTTTTCATGTACTCATTCAAAAGCCGGATTTCACGGTTGTCTTTTTCCCTGAAATTCTGATACAGAAAAAACTCCGTAATGAGATTGTTTAATCCTGAAAGGATTGTGTTTATAACATTTTCATTATATGCTTTTCCTTTATAAATCTGACGGTATAGATTTTCTTTGGTCAACTTTTTGGAGTCAAAGTCAGGGTAGAATTTTTTTAAAATGGAAAATAGCGGGAGATAGTCTCTGCCTTTGTTAAAATACGGTGACGAAACGAATTTCTCAAAGTCTTTCCATTCGTTTGCTCTGATTAGTTTCAGATTGTCAAGCAGCTTCAAAATATGCAGTTAATATTTGCTAAAATTATGAATTATTAAAACAAAGAAAAATGACTGATTCGTGAGAATTCAGATTATTGAAAACAATATCATCTCTGTACACGACAAAAATTATTTGGAACACCGATTATACTGATTTAACGGATTTTCGCTGATAAATTTAAGTAATTTAAGAATCAATGTTTTTAATTACATTAATAAAATAAACTTATTTTTAACTCAAATTGTTCAATAGAAACTTTAAAAGGTATTTAAACGCAAAGAGCGCAAAGCACTTACGCAAAGTTCGCAAAGAATTTTTCCTTACAATTCAAATTTCACTTAAACCCTTAGTGTTCTTCGTGTCTCAGTGGTAAAAAAAATTTCTATTGAACAATCTGGGTTTAAATGATTTTTTATAAAAATACAGAATCCGCTATTTTTCCGCTTAATCAGTTTTATCCGTATTCCTTTTTGTCGTGACTGAGGCAATATCATCATGTCATAAAATCTAAATTGAAAATTCACTTAATATCCGTTATGTTTGCTTCGTTTATCAAATAATATATTATTTAACAAAACCAATTTATGAACGAAGTAAAGACAAGTTCACACACAATTTTCCCACCGGCAGGTTCGTGGAATAATGCGGGCGAAAAATCACATTCGATTTTCCCTCCGGCTGGATCATGGAACGATGCAAGTGAAAAATCACATTCGATTTTTCCACCGGCAGGTTCATGGGATAATGCAAGTGAAAAATCACATTCGATTTTTCCTCCCGCAGGTTCATGGAAATAAATGTGTAAGCTATTTTTTTACAAAGTCCCGTGAGTATTAATTATTTGCGGGACTTTTTTATTAGAATTAATTTTACCACTAAGGCACTAAGAGCACTAAGTTTTATATATTTGATTATTTACTGTTCAAAGCTGAATGTTTCTTTGTGAACTTAGTGAACTTAGCGCCTTAGTGGTGAAAATTTTTTAAAAATATGTTTGATGAAATTTTAAAAAATTACAAATTGAATCGAAAAGAGTTAATTAAACTAAAATGCGATCTGCTCATTAACGGGCTTAGATTAAATGAACTAAGAAAAGATCTGATCAACACGCAGGGATGGGAAGAGAATAAAGCAAACAATTTTTTACCCGCCGAATTAAAATTGCCTGAAGATGTTTTTGTACAAGTTAGAGAAAATCCTGAAGCTAATTTTCGCTTGAGAATTTCGGGCAATGAGCTAATTATTGAAGATAAAGCGAGCAATGAAATATGCAAAGGAGAATTTGTTTCACTGCCTCCTTTTTCAAAAAATTATACAAATGATCTGACTCCATTCGAAAAAGTTGTTGTGTATAACGGGATTTGCAATCTTAATTTTACATGGAATTATTACTGCGACTACTTCCGGACAAAAACCGAATGCAGATTTTGTAATCTTACTCCTGCGCAGGATTTTTATCCTGATGAGAATATTTCAAACGCAAGAAAGACAGCTTCGCAGGTTGCAGATGTAATCGAGACAGCAAAAAAATATCATACTGATCCGAAGTCTATACTTACACGCGGAACTCCACCGGATAAACAGGGACTCGGCGGAACAATTCAGATTCTTGAAGAACTCTCTAAAAGATTCCCATATTCAAATGACAGAGAGAGAACGAAATTACTAATGACAATTTCACCGACTAAAAAAATTGAAGAAGTAAAGCTTTTGCATGATCTCGGTTTGCATTCAGTATCATTTAATTTTGAAGTATTTGATAAAGGATACTGGAAAGCAATTGTTCCGGGCAAAGATCAGAATATCGGCAGAGACTTATGGGAGCAATCTTTAATTGAAGCTGTAAAGTATTTCGGACCTGGCAGAGTTTTTTCAGCAATGATTGCAGGACTTGAGCCCAGACAAACTTTAATAGAAGGTGTTAACTGGTGTTGTGACAGAGGAATCATTCCGATTATAGTACCGTTCAGTCCGGAGACCGGAAGTCAGTTCGAAGGATTCAGACCGCCGACATTTAACTGGATGATGGATACGCACATTGAAGCTGCTGAAATTATTTGTCAGAAACTTCATTTCATCGGAACAGAAGAATACTGGAAACTCGATGCTCCGATATGTGCAGAATGTTTTACCGGCGGATTTTTATATGATGTGCTTAAAGAAAACGCTGGTTTAAGAGAATATCATTCGTGCAATGTGCTTAATAGCAAACCTCTGATAAAAACATCCGTTGATTTAAATCAATAATCATAAATTTTAAAAATGAATTTAAAATTAGCAGTTCTGTTTCTGATAAATTTTTTATCTTTAAATCTTTTCTCAATGGCAAAACAAGATTCTACAGATCTAAGCATGAAAAAATATTATGAAGGTGTTGATTTTTATGCAACAGGAAATGAACCATTCTGGAGTCTTGACATTGCCATCAATCAGTTCCTAAAGTTCAATACTTTATCCGGCATCTCAATCAAGCTTGGTTCAGTTCAATCCGAAAAAGCAATGGACGCAAACGTCGTCCGTTACGCAACACAAACTCCCGAAGGTCCATTTACTGCTACAATTTCACAGAATGAATGTATTGACAACATGTCAGGTGATACTTCTGCTTACAGAGTAATTGTTGAATTAAATAATCCGGGGGATAAGAACTATAAAAAATTTGAAGGCTGTGGTAATTATGTTCCAAATTTTGCGCTGAACAGGAAATGGGTTCTGAAGAATTTTGGAGATGATGAACTCTCAATTACTGAAATTAAAAATAAAATTCCGGAACTGGATATCGATCTTGAAAGAATGAGATTTGCAGGTTATGCAGGATGCAACAGAATTGCCGGCGGAATTTTTCTTGAATATAATTTGATCAGATTTTCAAATCCTGTTTCTACGATGATGATGTGTGAGAATATGGATCTTGAAAAGAAATTTATTGATGCAATTTCCAGAGTTATTTATTTTAAAATATTAGGAAATCAGCTTCTGCTTGCGAATCCGGATTCGGTAGTAATGGTGTTATATGATCCTGATACGGTTCCAAGGGAACGCAGTGTAACTGATGAAGATACATTGAGAGAATACCGGCTTCATGATATTTGGCTTCTCGAAACTCTGAACGGAAAGCCGGTTGAATCGAAAAACGGCAAAAACAAAATACCGCAGCTTGAGATTAACGTATCTGAAAAGACATTTACCGGAAACGGCGGATGTAACAATATATTCGGGAGCTTTACTCTTGACGGTCAAAGCATAATTTTCGGTCCTGCTGCATCTACAAGAATGCTTTGTCCTGACAGCATTGAGCCGGAGTTTATGAATGCATTAAAGGAAATCAATGTCTGGAAGATAAGTGATAATCACCTTTATCTAATGAAAGATGGTAATGAAATTGCAGTATTCAAAAAAATTGATTAATCAAGGAAACTCATAATGACTTTAGATGAAGCAATTAAATTAAAAACTGAATTACTGATTGAAGGATTGACAATCAGTGATGAGGCATTGACTACAGTTGGTCAGGGCGGACTTGAAAAAGTTTTCTGGGTTTTTGAAATGACACCTTCGACTCACAAGGGTACAGGTGACGGTACGAGGCCTCTTCCGAATGATATGCTACTACCTTATGATCTGTATGCTGATGTAAGATACAGCCCATCCTCGCCGTTTAAAGTTCACAAAAGCGGAGATGCCGTCATACTTTTAAAAAATAATACAGAGCTGTGTGAAGTGAAATGGCCGCGGCGTCCGGATTTTTATGACATGAAAACAGGAAGCGGTGAGTCTATGAAGAAGGTTTCGTCAATGAGAGGCGACTGCGGGCTGAGAGTGTGCTTTGATAATGCATGTAATTACTTTTCAAAAGATGAGCAATGCAAATTCTGCAACATTGTTCCGGCGAGACAGCGAAACAGAGATCACATTGTGACAAGAAAAGAAGCTGATGATGTGTTTGATTGCGTAAAGGAAGCAATGATCAGTAATCCTGTCTGTACACATCTTGCAATGACTGCAGGTGCAGCAAAGGATGACGGACTCGGTAATCTTCCGCAGATACTGGAACGGTTAAAACCGTTGCTAAAAGAAAAGTACTTCCCTATAGTCACAGCAATTACAGCTACACGAAATAAGGAAGAAACAGAATATTTATGTTCAACAGGAATCAGTTCTGTTGCATTCAATCTTGAAATATGGGATGAGAAAATATTCAATGAGATCTGTCCCGGTAAGACCAGAAGAATCGGAAGAGAGAGATGGATCGAATCATTAAAGGAAGCGAGAGATTTACTCAAGCCGGCAAGAGCTTTGAGTTCATTCGTAGTCGGACTCGAACCGATGGAATCGGTTCTCGCCGGAATAAACTATCTTTCATCCGAAGGTATTTTTCCGATAATGAGTCCGTTCATCCCGATGGTCGGAACTGACTACGAAGGGAAGGAAGCGCCAAAGTCCGAATGGGTGTGGGAAGTTCATGAAAGAGCAACTGAAATAATCCACAAAAACCTGCCTGATGCATTCTGCGATGAAATCTGGGACGGAGATATAGGAATCTGTCCATCCTGCACAACGACGAAATTATTTTTTGACTTCATGAGAAGGATAGTGCCGAGAGAAAATCCGAGAAGAGTGATGTCGAATGAGAGTGTTGAAGCGTTTGTGTGAGTTTTATGTTACTGCTTTTGAACAAATCTCATTAAAAAATCTTGATTTGAATTTATAATTTTTTTAGTTTGATATGAGAATTATTTTTTGCTAAGTTATAGTGATGAAATTTAAGGAGCTATTGAGAATTGTAAAAGATGATGGATGATTTGAAGTAAGAGTAAGTGGGAGTCATAGACAATTTCACCATCCAATAAAAAAAGGAACAGTGACTATTGCCGGTAAACCAGGCAAGGACGTTCCGAAAGGAACTTTAAAAAATATTTTAAAACAAGCATCTTTAAAATAAGAAAGACATGGAATACATTATTGTTATAGAAAAAAGTAAGAATGGCTATGGTGCTTACGCTCCTGATTTACCGGGAGTTGGTGTAGTTTCCGATACAAAAGAAGAAGTAATTAAAGATATTAAGAAAGCAATAAAGATGCATCTTGAAGATATTTCAGAAAGCGGAAAGAAAATTCCGAAACCAAAAACTGAAATATTAAGATTGGAAGTTGCATAATTCCTTCCTAAAAAACTAAATAGTTATTCTTTGACTTTATGATGAGGATAGCTCCGAGAGAGAATCCGAGGAGAGTGATGTCGAATGAGAGTGTTGAAAGTTTTATATAAGTGAGTAACTTATGTTGAGAAAATTTTTAGTTGAATATGATAAGAAATTAGATTTTGAAATGAGGAGTTTTAAGTCGTTGAAGTCAATTGATACTGAAATTTCAGAAAAGTATTCTGGTAAGAATTATGGAGCTTCTATAATAAGTTTTCATATAAATGCATATAAAGAATATTTGATTGAATTATCCGATTTATCATGTGATCTGTTAAAGATCATGATGACTGAGAACAAGATTAATAAAGTTAGGAGAAAAGCAACCATTAATAAAATTAAACAGAACACATTAGGAAGGTTAAGAGGAGGTATAAGAGAAGTTAATGAATCCCATATACCTGAATTATTAGCAAGATATAATGGGAATTCACCACCAGGTATTAAAATATCGGCAACAATTAGCGGACAAGGATTGGTTTCTATTCAAAATGATACTGAGAAAAGAATTGAAATTATTATAAATGATTACAACAAAAATCCTCAGAATTTTATAGGGAGAAATAAGGATAAAATTTTGATTGGCGTTTTGATTTTTTTAATTACAACAGTGATTACAATTTTCTTTAAATTATTTGGAATAATTTAAATAACAGTTGTGAGAATACCAACACCAGAAGATTTCGGACTTAATGAAGATAAAATAATTAGGATAAATAAATTAAAAGATCGTCTCATAAGTTATTCAACAGTTTTAATATTTTCTATTTGTATAATTGGAGGACTTTATTACGAATTTAAGCAGTTTTCTGAAAAAGGCATCAATATTGTTGGGGTTGTGTTTAGTATTCTACTGGGTTTACTTTTGGGAGTATTTGTTGCGGTCACGACTCTAATCTTTATTGGAATCCCGATTTCACTAATCGTAAATCACTTTGTAAGAGACTTTAAAAAAGTGGAGCAATTTGAAAAAGCAAAAGGTGAATATGATTATTGGTATTACAGGACTAAAGTAGACTATTGGAAATCTTTAAATGGATTTAGTTTTGAAAGACAAGTTGGAGAATTATTTATTAAGATGGGCTATAGAGTTGAATTTACACCATTAGTTTCAGATGGAGGAATTGATTTAATACTGTTCAAGAATGGACAAAAAACAATTGTTCAGTGCAAGAATACTTCAAGTAAAGTTGGTCCTTCTGTCGTGAGAGATTTATACGGAACATTAATTGCGAGTAAAGCTAGTAGTGCTATATTAGTCTCAGCAAGTGGATGCTCGAAAGGAGCTTTAAGTTTCCTCAGAGATAAACCCATAAGAGTTGTTTCAATCAGTGAAATAATAAAAATGCAAGAAAATTTATCATAGTATATCCTTCGTTTAAAATTCCAATATCCCAAACGTTTGCGAATAGGGAACATTCAAATCTATAAAATGAAATCTTGGATTTGAATACTCTTTCAGTAATTTAAATACTTTCAGACTTTCGCTATCGGAAGAAAGATAAAACTCAATTGAAAATTCACTATCGGCTTGTGCAAATAATTTAGTATCATTTGGAATAATAGTTCTTTCTCTAATATTAAGTTTATTCTTATGTTCAAAAATAATTTTAGCAAACTCACCGGTTTTTTTTGCGTGTTCAATATTGAAAGGTAGAATTTGTAAATTACGTAAGGGAAGTTCGTTGATTTCACCACCGACGCAATACTCTGCAACTGATATCGTTGAGATGAACATTGGCATTTCCTGCTGAAGAAAATATTTAAAATATCCATCAGCATTTTTAAATAAGGGATCAGAATCATTCAGGAATCTTAGAAAGAAACTTGTATCAAGTAACACAGCCCTACTATTCATGACCTCCTCTGACTTCAGAGAGCCAAGACTCCGGTTTTATTGAAGACAGCCAGTTTTTTTTTGCCTTATCTCTTAATCTTTTTAAATATTGTTCATCATAGTCAGGTTGATACTCAATTAATTCTATAAATTTAAGGGTTGATTTGTCTATTTCACCTGTTTCCGAATTCTGTTTTCCTTTTGCTCTTACACCGAAAATCTTATAAAGTAAATTCTCATTGTAACTTTCAAGAAAAGAAATTGGAGTTTGAACTATTAAAGAACCGTATTCAGTTGTAGCCACGTGAATATTAGCTCTGTCTTTTCCACCTGCATTTGTTAACTTTCCGTAAAAGTAAAATTCAGCATCTGCCCAGACGGCTTCACTTCTATAAAAATTTGTTTCTTTGTTGATAATAAACTCATTGCTTTTATCAATTGAAGTTTTAATCTCGAAGGTAAAATTTTTTTTCTTAGCATTTTCTTGAAAGTGTTCAATAGCTTTGGCGGTTGGGACATCCAGAAAATCAATGTTATTAAGCTCATTAATTTGCCCTAAGATTGCATTAAACCCAATTATATACTGTATAGAGGTTTTAAATAAATGTTTAACTGATCCCTCTTCAATTTTATAACTAATTATAGGTCTTTCTTTCTTGTCAGATGGAAATAATAGATTTTCTGCACTTTCAAGGACTGATATAATTTCCTTTATATCATAATTATCCGGATTCAATTGAATATTTCCAATCGAGCCTTTTATAACTATTTCTATGTAACCAATTTTTTCCAAGAATATATAAATTAAAAATTATAAATTTAAAATAAATCTTTGACATAACTTATTCAAAGCATAAAAATTTAAATATTGAAAATCTTGAATAAAATCTCAAAAGGTTATGCATTCATTAAAAAATTACAATTATTAATAGCGCTTTATGGAAAATTCAACAATCCAACCCGAAAATCTTTATCTTGTGACAGATCTTCCCTGCTATACTCCAAATATCAGCCGGCTCATCTGCATGATGAACTATGCACGTTATGTTACACTTGAATCAGTTAAAGGGCTTACGGTTGAACAATTAGACTACCAGCACGATAAGGAAAGTAATTCAATCGGCGCATTGCTTTATCATATTGCATCCACTGATTTCTATTTCCGGATGCTTACATTTGAGGAAAGAGAACTTACACCCGAAGAAGATAAAGAGTGGGCAGCAGCTTCTTATCTGGGTGAAAAGGGACGCAAGGAGATAAATGGAAATGATCTTGAATTTTATGTTAATATTTTAAATAGAGAAAGAAGTATAATTTACAAACTGTTTAAGGAAAAGGATGATGAGTGGCTTGAAAAGAAAATGCAATGGCATGGAAACACAGCCAACTTTCATTACATCTGGTTTCATGCATTCGAAGATGAAATCCATCACAGAGGACAGATAAACTGGATAAAAAAGAGACTGCCGAGCTAACAATGTTGCTTATCTGTCTTTTTAATTCTGATACCCTGTTACCTCTGTTACCTCTGTTACCTCTGTTTACCTTATGACTTTTATATTACTTTTCTTTATTAATTTAGAATGTCTATTTTTCTCACCAAATGTAAGATCATAAATCAAACCGGCTTGAGCAATTTAAAACCGATCTTCTGCTATTTAATAATTATCTTTGTTACGTATTTAGTATTTTATAATTCACTTTCAAATGAATTTGTTTTTGATGACGAAAGTGTCGTTGTCGGAAATGCTTCCATACAGACATTATCAAGTATCCCCCAATATTTTACTGCTGATGAAGGTTTTCATAAAGTTATAGGCAGATATTACAGACCGATAGTTTCGGCTTCGTATGCAATTGACTATTCGATTTGGGGATTGAACCCGTACGGCTTTCATCTGACCAATGTAATAATTCACATAATTGCATGTCTTCTGCTTTTCAAAATACTCTCTACATTATTCTGGAGATATAAATACAGAAATCTATTTTCTCTGTTATCTGTGCTTATTTTTGCGGTTCATCCGATACACACCGAAGCAGTAAGCTGGGTAAGCGGCAGGACTGATTCATTAGTTACTTTATTTTTCTTTGCTTCATTTCTGTTTTACATTGAGTTTACAAAGGAAATGGAACACAGTAATAAAGACAACTCACTGCACAGGATAGATAAAAAAAATTATTTCTATTTGCTTCTATCAATATTATTCTATTCATTAGGACTTTTAACAAAGGAAATGATTGTCACCATGCCGGTGATTATTCTGCTCTATGATTTTGTTTACAAAAAAAAGGACTTCAGTTATTTTAAAAAGAATTTAATCAATTATATTTTATTCTTCGGAATTACGATTATATACTTTGCATTAAGATATTCATTGCTTTCCGATATTCCTGAAAGAGAAAATTATTTGTATTTCAAAGGTAAGGACTATAGTGTAATTATCGGTACAATGATAAAAACTGTACCTGTTTACTTCCGCTTACTTTTCGCTCCCTTTCCGCTGCTTTATCATTACAACGGAGTCATTCCCGATGCCAAATCAGTCATTGATTCGGATGTAATATTTTCAATTTTGTTTATAGCATTTCTGATTTTTCTTTCCATATATTTTTACAAAAAGGACAGCATAATATCATTCTGCATACTCTTCTTTTTTGTATCACTTCTGCCGGTAATGAATATAGTACCGACTATGAATCTTATGGCAGAACGGTTTCTTTATTTTACTTCGTTTGCAGTCATACTTCTTATTTGCCATCTGAGCCTGGTTGGAAGTTCAAAAAGAGATTTCTCGATTTTAACTGTGGGATTATGCATAATAATCGGGCTGCTTTCCTACCTTACTTATAATAGAAATATTGACTGGAAGAGTAATGAAAATTTGTATTCTTCAGCAAAAGGGGTCGAAGGTACTGTACTTCTTGTAAACGAAGGCAATATATTGGCAAACAAAAAAAAGTATGACCAGGCTGCGGAATTGTACAAAAGGGCAATTGAGATAAGATACAATAACGTTCTGGCTCATCATAATCTCGGATTGATTTATCTGCTTAACGGAAAACTTGATTCGGCGCAGATGAAATTTAAAACCGGAATTTCAATTGATTCGCTGGCACCTGACGGTTATTTTCAAATGGCAACAGTTTACAATATGCAGAATAAAAGAGACAGTGCGGTTTTGATGCTTGAGAAACTTCAAGCTGTAGCTCCAAATTATAAGGAATCGGTTTCAATTTTAAGTAATCTAAAACAAGGTGATCAGACAGACATAAATCTTCTTCCGGAAGGGTTTGCCAATGATGAGCAAAAGAATTATCAGATAGGAATTCTTCAGAGAAGGTCTTACAAATATTTCCAGGAAAAAAAATTCGATGAAGCAATAAAGGATCTTGAAAAGCTGATTTCTCTTAATTCTGACTCAGCAACTATTTCCGGGTTCTTAAATAACATTGCCATGTGCTATTCGGAAAAAGGAGACGGTGAAAATGAAGAAAAATATTTCCTTGAAGCAATCAACAAGGATTCTAATAATCAGAATGCTGTAAACGGTCTGATTTCTTTTTATCTTAAGAAAGGAGATACCGAAAAGGCGAAACAGTATTTAAATATGATGCAGACTTTAAATCCGGGAGATGAAAATTCTAAAAGGAAACTTGACTCGCTTAACAATGTGCAATGATCAATGTACAATGTTCAATGTACAATGTTCAATGTACAATGTACAATTATCAACTATCAACTATCAACTAACAACTAACAACTATCAATTAACATATGAACTGGAAAATAATAATACTTTTAACTTTAATTGCTGTGGCTGTTGCCGTGGCTTCGGTTTACGGGCTTGTCAATACTGATTATGAAATCGTTTACTGGCTTGTATTAGCACTGGCATCAGGATTCATAATAGCGAAGACATGTGACAGAGCTCCTTTTATGCATGGTGTGGTAACAGGTTTACTCAGCGGGATATTCGGATCAATTGTTCAGGCTGTGATGTTGAATACTTATTTGATGAATAACCCGGGCTCGCTTGACGGTTTTAAATCACTTCCGATTGACCTTGCTCCTCAGTATGTAATACTTTTTTCGGGTCCGTTTTTCGGGATTGCTTATGGAATAGTCATCGGGCTGATAGCATTCTTTCTTAAAAAAATTTCTTCGAAAAAATAAATTTCAGGACTTATGAGAACGTTAATCTCATTTGCAGTATCATTATTATTGGTTCTTCAATCATTATCCGTGAAAGCCGGTGATGATAAACCAAAAAGATTTTCCAAATCTCTTGATGAGGAAACGGAGAGTAAAAATATAAAAAGAAATTCTTTCACTGATTATATTCCGGTTTATAATTCAACCGTATTTGTAAATTATAACATATCCCGTGACAGTTTTCCTCAGAATGAAACTTCAGTCAAGATCAGCAGAAAAGATCCTAATAGAGTTGTTGCCGCCTGGAGAGATTTCAGGACAGGCGTGAATCCTGCAAACAGGAAAGTGGGATACAGTTACTCAACAGACGGAGGAAGCACATGGTCAGATAGTAAGCTGCTTGATTCAACTCTGCTTCCCGGATTTCCAAGAAATAGTGATCCAGTTGTGAATGTGGATTCTTCAGGGAATTTTTATATTGCTGTAGTCTGCATTGGAAATAATGTTGCCGTGGCTGTTTATAAATCAACTGACGGCGGAGTAACTTTTCCGACAGCACATTTAGTCGCCAATTCAGGTTCAGAAGATAAGGAAATGTTTGATACTGACAGAACCCCGGGAAGTCCTTATTATAATACCATGTATATAAGCTGGACAAGATTCAGCAGCGTAACCGGAATAAAATTAACCAAATCAGTAAATGGCGGAGTGAACTGGACTAATCCTGTTGCAGTAAGTGATGATGAATTCGGAGTTCAGGGATCTGATGTTGTAGCCGGATTAAACGGTGAAGTTTATGTGACCTGGCTTGACGGAAATACAAATGATATGATAACGAAGTTTGATAAGTCAACCGACGGAGGTTCTACTTTTGGAGTTGATAAGGATGTTGCCATAGGTCCTTTTCCGGAAATTTCAATTTCCTCAAGCAACATTACATGTCCTTCAATTGCTGCAGATATTTCGGATGGTCCGAACAGAGGCAATATTTATATTGCTTTCTGTGATTCCAGAAACGGTGATCCGGATATTTTTTTAGTGCGGTCAACAAACAGAGGAGTGAACTGGTCAACACCTCTGCGCATAAACAATGACCCGGTAGGAAACGGAAAGCTTCAATGCTGGCCGTGGATTGAGGTTAATGAAAACGGAAATATTGCTATTGTATTTTATGATTCAAGAAATACATCATCCAATACGATTGTTGATGCATATCTGGCTCATTCAACTGACGGCGGTATTAGTTTTGCAAATCTTAATCTCAGCACTCAGCCGTCTCCTACCAATCAGCCCAATACTGCAGTCCGTTTCGGCGATTACATTGGCATAGATTATCATAATCTCAGGATTGTTCCTGTCTGGACTGACGAGAGATCAGGTGGTTTTAACATGGAATGTTATACTGCAATAATTTCAACTCCGGTTAATGCTAATTCAATTTCGGAGATCTTGCCTGATAAATTTGAGCTTAAGCAGAATTATCCGAATCCGTTTAATCCTGTTACAGTTATTCGTTATTCAATACCGTCAGATGTCAGAGGTCAGACGTCAGATGTCCGGCTCAGTGTTTATAATAATTTGGGAAAAGAAATTATTACATTAGTTAACGGAAAGCAGACTGCCGGAGATCATGAAGTAACCTTTAACGGAAGTAATTTAAGCAGCGGAATTTATTTTTATAAGCTGCAGACAGAAGATTTTGTTCAGACAAAGAGTATGATACTATTAAGATAAGCTCTGAGGCTAGATAATTACTAATTACTAATTACTATTTACTAATTAGAGACTTCTGAAAAACTAAACTTCTGTGTTTGTCATTCCTGAAATGCTCTTAGCGGAAATCTATTCATTCAAAATTTGTTGATTGGATTCCCGACAAAAGCACTCGGGAATGACAGTAAGAGTGTTTTTCAGAAGTTTCTAATTACTTAATTACTAAATAAATTAATAAATTAATAAATTAATAATTAATAATTAGAAACTTCTGAAAACGTTTCTGTCATCCCCGAATGCTTTTGTCGGGGATCCAATCACAAAGATATGAGAAAAAATTAAAGTATAGTTGTTTGGATTCCCGCCAGAAGCAGACTGTCCGAAAACCTCACTCCTTCCCCAGCTTGGAAAGGTTGAATTCCACTAAGTTTTTTAGTTACAAAGCTGGGGCTTTGTAACCAGTAGATTAGTTTTCGGACAGTCTGAAGCACACGGGAATGACAATGAGTGTGGGTTTTCAGAAGTCTCTAATTAATAACTAAATTAGTAATTAGAAGCTTCTGAAAAACCCAAGTTGTCATCCCCGCATGCTTTTA
>CAYNTN010000049.1:0-29788 GCA_964399995.1 uncultured Ignavibacteriaceae bacterium | reverse complement strand
TTCTTTCGAGTGTCATAAAAGATTCTTTCAAGAAAATGATGGAAAAGAAATACGGCCTGGAATCAAACTTTGAAATAGTGGTGAACATGGAAAAGGGAGATATTGAAATATTTTTATACAAGACAGTGGTTGATGAAGTCAACGATCCGAACGTTGAAATTGATGTAGAATCGGCAAAGGAGAGATCGGGGGAAGATTTTGCTGTGGGCGATGAGTATGTTGAAGAAATTCCAACGGAAGAATTCGGAAGAAGAATGGTGATTAATCTGAAGCAGAATCTGAATCAGAAGATACGGGAAATTGAAAAAGAGATAACTTATAATACATATAAAGATCTTGTCGGAGAAATCCTCGTTGGTGAGATTTACCAGATAAAACCGACATCAATTTTACTTATACATAACGGCAACGAAATAATATTTCCAAAAGGTGAGCAGATTCCGAAAGAAAGATATAAAAAGGGAGACACTACAAGGGCAATAGTAAAGAGCATTGAGAAGAGGCAGTCAGGACCGCCGTTAATAATTGTTTCAAGAGCGGATGAACAATTTTTATATAAATTGTTTGAACTTGAGATTCCCGAAATATATGACGGTATAATAGAAATAAGAGGAATTGCCAGAGAGCCGGGCGAAAGAGCAAAGATAGCAGTGACATCAAACGATGACAGGATTGATGCCGTCGGTGCGTGTGTGGGCATGAAAGGCATCAGGATTCATTCCATTGTAAGGGAATTAAGTAATGAAAACATTGACGTAATAAATTATACTGACGATCCGGCATTATATATATCACGGGCTTTGTCACCTGCAAAACTAAATGACATATATTTAGACAGTGAAAACAAAATAGCAAAGATATACGCCGATGAAGACCAGATAAGTCTTATAATAGGAAAGAGCGGTCAAAATATAAAGCTTGCATCAAAACTGACAGGTTACCAGATTGACGTTGTGAGGGAAAACGAAAAAAGTGAAGCAGCCGAAGGAGATGATGAAGATGAATCAATTGGAAATGAAGCGGAAGTAGAAGCTGATGCTGCAGATGAAAGCAAGAGTGATGAGTAACAACAATATTGAATTTTTAAAAGTAAAGCATATTTCAGAAAATAAAAAACCGAATGCAGGGAACAGATTTAAAAGCTAAGAAGCAGAAAGTAATCGCAATTGTGAGAGACATCAATATTTCGAAAGATGATCTTTTGGATTATTTAAGAACTATTGGTATCGAAGCGACAATCAATACAACATTAGAATCTGATGTTGTAGAGAAAGTCTATAGTCATTTTAAGAAAGATCTGGAAAAAGAAGATAAGAGATTAAAGAAGTCAGTTGATTTTGTAAAGATGTATCATGTTGATATTTCTGATGCACAGGAGCAAATCAGGCAGGAGGTTGAAAAGAAACAAAAGGCGGAAGATGAGATCAGACTTAAAAAAATAATTGATGAGGAAAACAGAAGAAAAGAGGAAGAGAAGAGGATACAGGAAGAGCAGGCATATAAAGAGCGTGAGAAAACAATAAACGAACTGAAGGAAAAGGAGAAGGAGAAGAAAGCTGCCAAAAAAAATATCGATGAAAAAGCAAAGACAAGAGTTAAAAAAGACAGTGATGTAAAAGTGAAGAAAAAAGAACCGGAGGCGATTACAAAAAAAGCTTCCGGAAAAGAAGGTGTGCCTGAAGTAAAAGCCGTTACAGAAAAAACGGAAACCGAGGAAGAAACTAAACAAAAAGCAACAGGCTTACAAAGAGAAGCCAAAAAGCCAATTGAATCTTCAAAGCAGAAGCAGGCATTTGATCATTCAAGGACAAAACCTCATGATGCAGCCAGGCAAAAACCTCCGTATGATACTTCTAAACCGAGACCTCATTATGATAAAAGCAGAAAAGGTACATATGAGAAAATTACAATTACAGATATTAAAGGTGAAAAGAGAAAGCCCAAACCGTCCGAAGATACAGCTGTAAAGCCGTCCGGAGAAGCCGGTAAAACTTTTACAAGGGCAAAACTTCCGGGCAGAGGGGAAGAAAGAAGATTTAAGGATAAAAAGGATAAGGATAAGAAAAGACCTGAGACTGAACAGGAGAGGAGAAGGAGGGTCAAGTTAGAAAAGGGTCACAGGACTAAGGATGCTACACAAAAAGAAATTGATGAAGCAATCAGGGATACGTTTGCAAAAATTGATGAAGAATCAGGTTCATCGGCAAGAAGCCTTGCACGAAAGAGAAAAAAGAAAGAGCGTATAGAGGAGGAAAAGAAAATTCAGGAATTGAGGGATGCCAGTAAAAACATTCTTAAAGTTAACGAATTCCTTTCAACATCTGAGCTTGCAAATATAATGGGTGTTGATCCGAACGAAATTATAAAGACTTGTTTCAAACTGGGAATTATGATTTCCATCAATCAGAGACTTGAAAAGGATATCATTGAATTAATTTGCGGTGATTTCGGATATCAGGTAGAATTCCAAAAAGAGTATGAGGAAGATATTCTTGAAGAAAAACCCGATAA
This sequence comes from uncultured Ignavibacteriaceae bacterium, assembly GCA_964399995.1. Taxonomy (GTDB): domain Bacteria; phylum Bacteroidota; class Ignavibacteria; order Tepidaquicellales; family Tepidaquicellaceae; genus JAGPCH01. The sequence continues at coordinate 27,277 of CAYNTN010000049.1, read as the reverse complement.
GGCTGAAGCGATGCTTGAAAGAGCTCCGGTTGTAACTGTGATGGGTCACGTTGATCACGGGAAAACATCTTTACTGGATTACCTTAGAAAAGCAAATGTAGTTGCCGGCGAAGCAGGAGGAATCACACAGCACATCGGAGCATACAAAGTCAAGCTGGATTCCGGAAAAGAAATAACATTTCTCGATACACCGGGTCATGAAGCTTTCACGGCAATGAGAGCTCGGGGAGGACAAGCGGCGGATATAGTTGTTCTTGTTGTTGCAGCGGATGACAGTGTAATGCCCCAGACAGTGGAAGCGATCAATCATGCAAGAGCCGCAAATGTTCCTATTGTCATAGCAATAAATAAAATTGATAAGCCGGAATCAAATCCCGAAAGAATAAAGCAGCAGCTTTCCGATAAAGATGTTTTAGTTGAAGAATGGGGAGGCAAATACCAGTCAGTGGAGATATCCGCAAAGCAGGGAAAGAATATTGATCAGTTACTGGAAAAGATATTGGTTGAGGCAGAACTGCTTGATTTGAAAGCTGACCCGAATAAAGAAGCAAGAGGCGTAGTGCTTGAAGCCAAACTTGATAAAGGTAAGGGTCCGATTGCAACTGTGCTTGTTCAGAAAGGGACGCTAAGAATAGGGGATACGTTTATTGCCGGAGTTTACAGCGGTAAAGTGAAAGCGATGTTTGATGAGAGGGAGCACAAGATGGAAGCAGCTAAACCATCGACTCCGGTTGTAGCACTTGGATTTGATGGAGTGCCTCAGGCAGGAGACACCTTTGTTGTATTGGAATCCGAAAAAGATACAAAAGCTATTTCACTGAAACGGCAACAGCTGAAACGAGAACAGGATTTCAGACAGGTTAAGTTTGTAACGTTAGACGATATTTCGAAACAAATTCATGACGGTAAGCAGGTTGAGCTTAAGATAATTCTCAAAGCTGACACTGACGGTTCTGCGGAAGCTCTTGCAGATTCGCTGCATAAACTTACAACATCCGAGACGAAGGTACTTGTAATTCATAAAGCGGTTGGTTCTATAAGTGAATCGGATGTTTTGCTTGCCGAAGCTTCCGGAGCAATAGTTATAGGATTTAATGTAAGACCAAATCTTAATGCAAGGAAACTTGCCGAGAAAAATAATATAGATATAAGACTTTACAATATCATTTATAATTTAATTGATGAAGTTAAGAATGCACTTGAAGGAATGCTGGCGCCGGATATTTCGGAAGAAGTAACAGCAACAGTCGAAGTCAGACAGATTTTCAAAGTTCCGAAGATTGGTAATATCGCCGGCTGCTATGTGCTGGACGGCAAGATAGTCAGAAACAATAAAGTAAGGTTATTAAGAGACGGGTTTGTTATATTTGACGGGGGAATTTCTTCGTTAAAAAGAATAAAGGATGACGTAAGGGAAGTAGAGTCGGGATATGAATGCGGGATCGGACTGGAGAATTTTAATGATGTAAAGGTTGGTGATATAATTGAAGCTTACAAAATTGTAGAGACAAAACGTAAACTGGTAACACAATAGGATTTATAAACATGTCAATACGAAGCGAGAAAGTTGCCGAAGAAATAAAGCACAAGCTTAATACTGCGATGTCGAGAGACCTTTCCGAAATCAGCGGAATAGGTCTTGTGACAATTTCAAAAGTGATAGTTTCCTCTGACCTGAAGCTTGCAAAAGTGTATCTTAGTTTTCTTGGAAATAAAGAACCGGTAGAAAAATGCCTGGAAAAAATTAATAATAAAAAGAAACACATAAGATTTATTTTAGCTAAGCATATTGCCTTGAAATATATGCCTGATATTAATTTTTACCATGACGATACTGCCGAGTATGCTGATAAAATGCAAAAGCTGATTAATGAGATTAAGCGGGAGACGTGAGATGTCAAACGTGAGACGGCAAACGTGAAACGGCAGGTAAATGAATCATTCCTCAAATCTTTTTTTTTAAAATTCCTAATTCCTAATTCTCAATTCATAATTCTAATTCATTGACACAAAGTCCGGGTAAAATTATTTTAGCTGATAAACCTCTTGATTACACAAGCGCTGATATTGTAAGGATTTTTAAGAAAAATTTGAATTTAAAAAAAGTTGGTCATGCCGGGACTCTTGATCCAAAGGCAACAGGATTATTGATTCTATGTTCTGATTCAATGACAAAGAGGATAAATGAATTCATAGAATTTGATAAAGAGTATGAAGGAATCATAAGAATTGGTGCGACAACAAAGAGTTTTGATACGGAAAATGAAGAGGAAAATGTGCAGGAAAATATTAAGGTCAGTGACGATGAAATTGAGAATGTCAGAAAGCAGTTTCTCGGACAGACAGATCAGCTGCCTCCGATGTATTCAGCCGTAAAGCATAAAGGCAAACCATTATACAAAATGGCAAGAAAGGGAAGAGAGATTGAGAGAATACCGAGAAAAATCTTCATTTCGCAATTTGAAATAAAAAGAATAAGTCTCACGGAATTACACTTCACAATTTCCTGCAGTAAAGGAACTTACATACGTACAATAGCAAATGACTTCGGTGAAAGACTCGGAGCAGGTGCTTATCTTAAGGAGCTTCGGAGAACGCGGATAGGTGATTACAGGATAATTGATTTTCCTGAAGCTATTAAGAATATAAAGTATGTGATCCTACCTGCTAATCAGTAAAATGATTTCATTATTCTATTTTTCTTAAAAATGGCATTTCTTGGATATTCCATTTTAGAAATGGTTGAATTAGTTTATGAAATTAATTTAATACCGCATCAGAATCTCTCAGGGTGTCATTACACTCACAGAGTTAACTGAATTATTATATGCAATTAAAACATCTTTTAATTCAATTATATTGTCAGCGTCTAAATCCGTGTTTACATAACCTGTAATAAAATTACCTGCATCATTTAAAATTGCTAACAGATCCGACAGATCAATAAACCCGTCCTGATTCACGTCACCGCTATAAATGCAATACTTTGATCCTTTAAGTGTGAGATTATTCCCATATGCTTGGAGGTCAGATTTTGTAAAGTCGTAAAGATAAACACCGCCTGATACAAATGACTCTCCTTCTTCCTTACTCCAGGTTTCAAGACTGTTCCTGTGTCTTGTAGAAATATAATAAGTACCCGTTGCAACATTGTAAAAAGTGAAGCTTCCTGTCAAGCCTGAAGAATCAATAACCGATCTTGATGAATCAATAATACTGAATGGTGAAATAATATTTCTTACATAAGCCGTGACAGTGTCGTTTATACTCATGTTACCGGTGTGCGAATTATATGATCCTTCAATGGCAAGCTTAAGGTTTAAAGTAAGATTGATTTCATGTTTGAATACTCTGTATGAAAATACTCCTGCAGGCATAGACATTTCCAGAGCTATGTCGCCGGCAGGTGTGACTTCAGTCATTGTCGGTACAGTTCCGCCCCAGCATATAAGCGTATTTCCGCTTAGAAGCCTCTGCACTGAACCCCTGTTAGGACCGTAAATGACCGGATTATTTCTATACTCCCAGACTAAAGTGGCAGTTTTATTTACTTCATCCAGATTATATTCAACTGCTCTTGAAAACTGAGGTGTATGAAAATTACCATTGTCCAGCATTGTAATATTTCCGTTTGAGATGCGCCTGATATGATGCTGATATGAGAACTGAATTGAATCATTCAGAAATGTGAATTGATTTTGAACACCTCCAAGACGCCAGATAATTTCACCTGTCGAGCGGTTTATCTTAGTTATTTCACTTAAATGTCTTGCTGAAATCAGAATATTACCATCATTATCAAATTCCAGGGCATTTCCGTGAACATAATCTATGAATGAAGAAGTCAGATTTACGTGGATTGCGTCGACAATTGAATAATGATCCCAGCTTCGCCATTGAAATACAACATTTTTATTTTCATCAATTTCCTGTACGATTAAACCGACAACTGTAGCATTAGGATTACCTCCTGGGACAATTACGCTCATATCTACAATCTGAGGATCATAGCTCATTAATAAGGCATGCCCGTTATTTAAAAGTATCATTTCATGCGTGTCCGTTGAATATCCGTTTCCGCAATAAAAACTGTCTACAACATTGTACTGAGAATCTTCAGCAAAATATTTTCCGACTGAATTTCCTACAGTAAAATAATAATATGTTAATAAGCCGTTTGGCTGTCTTCTGAAATCCGGTGAGTTTCTCGGCAGCTCCTGTGAGTAGTGTATTGTTCCGTCATTATTTGCAACAATACGATGGGGAGCATATGTAGTGGTCCTGTAGCTGTTCAGATATATATGCCCGGGTGAGGGATTATTTGAAATTGTAACCGTCAGTGGAGGGAGAATACTGTAATTGCCGGAAAAACCGGAATTATCGGATTCATCCGTCCAGATTTTACTATTATACAGTTCCGCCTTGTTGGTCTGAGTTTGGAAAGTAAATGATAATCTGTTGTTGAAAGTTTTTGAAGTTTTAATCCTATTCAGTTTTACTTCAACACGTTCGTTAAATACAAACGGAGTGTGCGGTTTAAATATTAATTTTTTCCTGTCGGCTGTAAGAATTATTTCACCCGGGTGAATTCCGCTTAAGGAGCCGGTTACACTGATCAGCGAACTCAGATTGGAGCTTTCTATTGTTTCATCAAATCCAATAATTATATTATTGTCAATGCTGACATACTTCGCATTTTGAACAGGCTCAAAATAGATTATCTTTGCATTTATATCAAAGATGTAAAAAAATAAAGTTGCAAAAAGTAAAATAATTTTTTTCATGGTTTTTTTTTAATTTTAAAAAAATGATTTAATATTTTAAAAATTTATAATATGGACCTTTGTCACAACTATTACTAAACTGTTTAAATTGTAAATGAACAGTAAAGCTTTAGAATATTGGGGATGAAAGTAAAACTATTATTGGGGTTATAAAAAAATGAGTATTGCTTGAATTGGGGTTAAAAAGCAAAGATTAAAAAAAAGATTGGGGTAACAGCAGTAGTGAAGAGATTTTTAACCTTTATGTAACTTGATTGGCAAAAAAAATTAAAATAGTTTTCAAAAGCAACTTATAAATTTATATTAATGGGTTGATTGGTTTAAAGACATTTTTTCATTGTTACGAACTGCCGGTCCGCTTACAGACTGAATGAAATATTAAATGTTCATGAATAAAAATCAACTACCCTTACTTTCTTCACAGTATCTTTTCAGGTTGTCAAGTGATGTGTTAAAAAACATCTTTAATTTTTTCTCAAACATCAGTTTATAAATTGTCTTAAGCATGAAATTATCATTAATATAGATTTCTGCAGTAACCTTACTCTGTGTACCGGAGATTTTTTCGAAAACATATTTTGCGCCTTTGATTTTCTTCCTGTCAATTTCCCAGAACTCCATATGGTCTTCATCAACTTGAAGATTTGCCGTAATGAACTCGGAATCAGGTGAATTTTCTATTACACAAACATGGCGTGTGCCTTCCTGATTCAGTCCTTTACTGAAAACTTTCACATCTTTAGCGTTGGCTATCCAGTGTATTCTCTTCGGCAGGTCAATTACAATTCCGAAAACTTCTTCTGCCGGAAGATTAATTATTCTTGAGACTTCAAACATTTTCAGAGGTCTGTCAATTCTGCAATCTAACGGCGGCTCGGCTTTCACTTTTTCAAGTAAAGGTGATAAGTAAGAATATAAATATTTTACTTCTCCTATCTCGTCATAACTGTCGCTTCCGCTTTTTTCTGAATACCAGTCGCTGGCATACGCTTCCCTATCAAAGGCGTTTTGGAGTTTTTCTGAAATCAGAAAATATTCGTTATGGTCAATGCTGTTCTTCAACAATCGGTGTGCAAGAATAACATCTTTGCCGTGAAGTTTTTCGGAATCCTTAACTTTATACCCGGTTGACTCGCCATAATGAGCAATGATTTTTAGTGTAAGTTCATTAGCTTTCCTGCAAGCTCCGCACTGACACAAGCGGTGTGTTTCATATTTTTTTAAATGAGTGTGGAAGCCAACAAACATTTTTTCAGCCTGTTCAAGAAATTTATTCAGTGAGGGAGGTTCTCCCTTCTTAAAAAAAAGGATTGCGTCACCTTCAAATTCTGAAACAGTCAGACCGAGAACATCAGCATCAACAAGAAGTTCAAGAAGATCCTTGATAATGTGCTGACTGTGTTCAATCTCGGTTTCATTTATAAACTTTGTAAAACCGCTTATATCGGGTATGAAAAACAAAGTTGAATTGTCTGCCATTTTTGCTTTAAGCTGATTCTTAAATAAGATTGTTTGACAAATTTAATGATTATTGATGAGTTATAAAAAACAATTATTAATAATTTTTATTCTGCATTCAAGAGTTCTTTAGCAGCTTAATATAGTATGGTATGAATAATGTATCAAAACCATATTAACAATTAATGAAGCAGGTGATGGAATTGTAGACGAAAACTTAGTTTTGTATTGTTAAAAATTTTTCTTATACATATTATTACTACATTAAAGTAATGAGGCAAAATGCAAACTTCCATCAGAAAAGCCAAGTTCAAAAAGTTAAATATCACCTTACCGGAATCTGTTGTAAAAAAATTAAAAAGTAATATAAGCGAAAAGGAATTCAGCAATTTTATTTCCGAAGCTGTAAATAGCAAAGTCATGGAATTAGAAAAAGAATAAGTTAAAGGCTCAGCTAATTAAAGGTTATAAGTCCACACGAAAAGAAAACAATAAGATAAATAGTGAATTTGAAGGAACTCTGGGTGTTGGTTTAGATTGAATATTAATTAAAATTATTATGAAAAATGTCAGAAGAGGTGATGTTTATTCCGATTTAGTAACCTTAGTACGCTCACAACTCAAACCGAAAATGTTTACTCGTATGAAGTTTTAAACATTGTTCTCAGTCTCCAATTTCATTCTTTAATTTGTAATTAGTAATTAGTAATTTGTAATTAATTAGAGAGATGGCTGAGTGGTTGAAAGCGGCGGTCTTGAAAACCGTTGGAAAACGGTAATTATAAGCAAAAATCCAGTCTTTTTTTAATACTTCACACTTAATTTCATACTTTCATATCTGAATTTTCATACTTTTTTGACTTCGGGAAGGGGTTAAAAAAATGTTTCTTTCAAAACGTCAAAACGGTTTTTATTACCTGTTCATAAATGATGAAATGACAGGGAAAAGGAAAATGATTTCCTGTAAGACTAAGTATAAACCGGAAGCAATGAAATTCTTATCTGATTTCAAAAACCAATCTAAGACACTTCACAAACAAAAATCTAATGTCATTTACTACATTGAAGATTTAAGAAAAGAAGTCTTAAAATACACTTCCGATAATCTTCAAAAATCCACTATGCAAATTTACAGGCGGGTTTTAAATGATATGCTCAGGATCATAAAGAATAAACCTGTAAAACTCATTACAAGCAAAGATATTGAGAACTATAAATCAATAAGATTAACTGAAGTAAAGAAAACCACTGTAAACATAGACTTAAAGACAATGAAAGCAATTTTGAATTTAGCTTTAAAGTGGAATTGGATTTCTGAAAATCCTATGAGATTTGTAAAACTCATAATTATTGAACAGAAAGAAAGACTTTGTTTCAATGAAATAGAATTGAAAGTCTTACTAAATAACACAAAAGTAACACATTTAAAGAATATAGTTTTATTTGCTCTTTATACAGGTTGTAGATTGAATGAGATTATAAATATTCAGTGGAAAGACATAAACCTGAATGAAAAGGTTTTAACAATCCGGAATAAAGTAAATTACAAGACAAAGACCGGAAGGATCAGACAAATTCCAATTTCAGAAAGTCTTTATACTTTGTTTTGTGAAATGCTGAGTGTTTCCGGAAATATTATTTCCTTATGTGATCCCGAATGTTACTTATTTTCAAAGAATGGTTATAAGTTCAGCAGGGATTTCATTTCAAAGAAATTCAAAGAAATATTGAGAGCTGTAAACTTCCCTGAGAAATTTCATTTTCATTGTTTAAGACATACGTTTATAACTAATCTGATTAAATCCGGAGTGAATATAAATTATGTAAAAGAAATTGCAGGTCATTCGGAAATACAAACTACAATGAATTATATTCATATTGTGACTAATGATTTGAGGGAAGCAGTGAATAAGATTAACATAGCATAGAAAGTCTTTTAGAAGTGATTTATGTAAGAATTATGGCTAATAGAAGCGGGTTTTACAATCCGCTTTTTTATGTCAATTTTTATTAATATAGTTTTCTATGTATAAATATTAACTTATAAAAACGGGAGGGAAATGAAAGTATTTATATTATTCATTCTGCTAATTTGTTCTACACTCCAAACTCAAACTGCACATAGTCAATCATTTGAAAATCAAATAGATTATTTTCAATCTAATCCTAATGATTTATTAGATGAGAATGGAAATAGTATTTTTCATTCCATAGAATCAGATTCTCTAATTTTAACAGGAGAGACAACGAATAATAATTTTGGATATTCGTTATCTTCAGCCGGAGATGTAAATGGAGATGGGTTTGCTGATGTGATAGTAGGAGCTGTATTATTTAATCACAATAGAGGAAGAGCATATATTTTTTATGGTGGGTTAAGTATGGATAATATTGCGGATGTAATTTTAACAGGAGAAGCGTCAAATAATTTTTTTGGGAAAGCAGTTTCGTCTGCAGGAGATGTAAATGATGACGGATATTCAGATGTAATTGTTGGAGCAGTTGGATATAACTCTGGTAGAGGAAGAGCATATATTTTTTATGGTGGAGCAATTATGAACAATATGGCAGACGTTATTATGACAGGTGAAAATCAGGGTGATGAATTTGGATACTCAGTTTCATCTACTGGAGATGTGAATGGTGATGGTTATTCTGATGTGATCGTAGGAGCTGATATTTATCCTGATTTTACAGATAAAAGAGGCAGAGCTTATATTTTTTTCGGAGGAGGAAGCATAAATAATGTAGCAGACGTAACAATGACTGGTGAATATCCAAATAACTATTTTGGTATTTCAGTATCGGATGCTGGAGATTTAAACAATGACGGATATTCAGATGTAATTGTTGGAGCAAAAGGTTACAACACAGGAACAGGTCGTGCTTATATATTTAACGGAGGTTTTTTAATGGATACTATACCTGACATAGTCATGACCGGACAAAATCAAGGTGATGATTTTGGAATTGTATCGTCTGCAGGAGATGTAAATGGAGATGGTTTTGATGATGTGATAATTGGTGCAAATAATTATGAAAACTTTAAAGGTCGTGCTTACATATTTAACGGAGGTTTTTTAATGGATACCATACCTGACATAGTCATGACCGGACAAAATCAAGGTGATGATTTTGGAATTGTATCGTCTGCAGGAGATGTAAATGGAGATGGTTTTGATGATGTGATAGTAAGTGCCAATCAATTCCAAAATTTCACAGGTCGCTCATATATTTTTTATGGAGATTTATCAATGGATACCACTCCTGATTTAATTTTAACAGGTAATGCTTTGAGTGAATACTTTGGATTTTCAGTTTCGTCTGCAGGAGATGTTAACGGAGATGGATACTCAGATGTGATTGTTGGTTCAATTGGGTATAACTCAAACACTGGAAGAGCATATTTGTATGATAATTTGATACCAAAACCTGAATTAATTAACCCTCTCAATAATTCTATAAATAATTCTCTTACACTTGAATTCAATTGGAAAAAATTTAATATGACTATTTACTATATATTAGTGGTTTCTACAGACTCCAAATTTAACAATATAATTGTTAATGATACTGTATACACTGATACTTCAAAAATAGTCAGTGGATTTCAAAAAGATACAAAATATTTTTGGAGAGTAAGAGTAAAGGATACAACAGGAGTCACGACTAATTCTGTAATATGGAATTTTACCACAGTTCCTCCATTATACTTAAATGCAACATTACTTTTTGAAGGAATGTATTCCCCTGCTTTCAATCAGTTGATAAGGAAAGATTCTGTGATTTCATATCTTCATCAATCAGTTCCTCCATTCGCTGTTATTGATTCCGCTAATTCAAGGATAGATTCGATTTCTTTTTCCGGATTATTTAAATTTTATAATGCGGTTACTGGAGCTTATTACATATCAGTCAAACATTTGAATTCAATTGAAACATGGAGCAAAGCCGGAGGGGAATATTTTGTAAATGATGGAACAATCTATACTTATGATTTTACAATTGCAAGTTCACAGGCATTTGGTAACAATTTAAAATCAAAAGGAACTAAATATTGTTTATTCAGCGGAGATGTAAATCAAGATGGATTTATAGATTTGTTTGATGTTGTTCCAATTTACAATGATGCTACAAATTTTATTTCGGGAAATTATTTGGCAACAGATTTAACAGGTGACGGGATTGTTGATTTAACTGATGTGACATTATGTTATAATAACTCTACAAATTTTATTAGAATCATGCGACCATAGAGTATTGAACAAAAACATTTGGGAGGGCAAATTGTTAAAATTCAAAGAAATAAATATTGATACTTTAAAACAAGCTGAAAAAGATTTAGCCAAATGGAAAAAAACCTATGCACGAATTTTTAAAATCGCTAAGAAAGTTCATGAGCAAATTATTGAGTATAGAAAACAAAGTAAAGATGAAAATGAATTTATTTACAAATCAAATCGATATAAGAAATTATACAAGAAGGGTTATGAACATAAGTTCATAGATTTTTTTATAAATCATTATACAAGCAAGATTGTTAGAAATAATAAATTTTTTTTAGAATTAGATAAGGATTTAAAAACAGATCCTTTTTTAGCATACCCTCCCATCATATTACAACCCGATATCTCTAATCACGAAAATAAAATGAGGGCAATAAAATTTCTTATACACAATGGTAATTTTCAAAGTAATGAACTTGATGAGCTTTTAAAAACCGATTTGTATAAGCGATTTGAATCAATTCTTTTGAACAATCCAGAGTTAATAGATTGGTTTGATAAGTTTGTAGGTTATATAATTTATAACTTTGACATGCAAATTGCTGAAACAGAAAAATTATTTGGATATTTGGAAATGGTGTATGACAATTTAAGCAAGGAAAACGAAATAAGATTATTAGATAATATTGGAAAAAAAGATGAAGAATATATAATCAATTTTATAAAAATAAAACCAAAGATTTGGACAAAGTTTTTTAAAATAGTGGATTCCTACGGTAAGAAGATGGTTAAAGGAAGTAAAGAAAAATCTCACGATTATATTAGTCGAGTAATATTAAAAGATAATGTAAGTGCAAAAAATGTAAATGATATGATTTCTAAACTGTATAAAAAAGAAAGAAATGAAAAAAAGCGATTAAAAATCGCCAACAAAAATAAAGATTTATGTAATTTGAACTCAACTTAAACACTTAGGGGATGTTCAAACCAAATAGATTAAAAATAATTTTTAAAAGCATAACGGTTTCTAAAAATCCCTCCCCAAAGTGATTTAAGTTCGTTCCGTTATGCTTTTATTTTAACAAAAAACGAACATGCAAAAAAATCAAATCTCAAATAGCACTGTCTCCGGTGAAATAATTAAAATCTTAGAAAAAGAATCTAAATACGGGGATATATATTTTGATATTCACTTCAGACTATTAAAGACCGGAAGTTTTTACAGAAGCTGTATATATCCTTATTGCAGAAATTTTTCAAATTGGACTGGGCTTTTAAGTATTGGAAATGTATTGTCAAATCTTGAATTAATTTGGAAAAAAGGAAGGTTATTTATTGACGCTGACAGCATTCCACTATTGATCCGAAAAGGAAAGCCTGAAGCTAAGCAAGATTTGAAACCCGTAACAAAACAGGTTATGAAAAGTTTTGGAGTTCAGGAGGTCTTATTTCAATGAAAAAAGATTTAATAGGTGAAGTGATTAAAGAAGCAAATTCTTTCTTAAATAAAAAATGCATTGATCTCACTATGAGCGAATTATTAGAATCTCAAATCGAATTACCTAAACAAGTGTGCGGTGATTTTATTTTTGATAATGAAGTCGTCGTATTTTTCGGAAGCACAGGAATAGGGAAAACAATTTTCGCTTTTCAATTTGCTGATATGATTTCAAAAGGAATTGATGTAAATCCCTTTACAAATGAAACAGGAAAACAAAAAGTTTTATACTTCAATCTTGAAATGACTCCGGCACAAATCAAAAAAAGATATTATAAAGAAGATTTAGGTAACTATAAGTTTGATAAAAACTTTCGCTTAATTTCAAATGTCAGTTATTCAAATGAAGCAGAATTATCAATATTCATTAAAAAGAAAATAGATGAACATAAACCAAAAATTTTGATAATTGATAATGTTTCTTTTATTGCTCAGGATAAAGAGAAGGGTGAAAATGCAAAATTGCTTATGAAGGATTTAAATGATATGAAAGTTGAATACAATATTTCAATACTGCTTATTGGACATTGCCCTAAGATCCCTCCACATATCGAAATTGATTTAAGGCACTTATCTGGAAGTGCAAACCTTAGTAATTTTTGCGATGGTGTTTTTGCAATAGCTAAATCAAGTAAAGCACCGGATTTAAGATATCTGAAACTGTTAAAAAATAGAGGAAGCGGAGGGAATGAGCAAGTATATGTATTTAAGATCAATTCCGATTCGAATTTTTTACATTTTGACTTTGTGGGAATGGACTGGGAAACAAATCATTTGAAAAAATATGATCGTGATGAAATAGGGGATCAAATAAAATCTTTGAGAAATCAAGGTAAGTCAGTAAGAGAAGTAGCGTCTGAAGTAGGTGTATCAAACAACACTGTATTAAAATATTCAAAAAATGGAGTATATGAAAATATTTGAAGTATCAAACTGCATTCCTTGTATCAAAGTGTTATATATATATCAAAATGTATTAAATGTATCAAACTGTATCACGTGTTTCAAACTGTATCAAATATGAGATTTGAATTAGAAAAATATTCCGGTGCTAAAAGCAGGTTTGTTTGTCCAAATTGTAAACATAAAGGTGAATTTACAAAATATATCTATAAGGAAACAAATAATTATATATCTGAAATTGTAGGGATTTGCAATCGAGTTGAAAAATGCGGTTATCATTATACTCCGAAAGAGTATTTTAAGAACAATGATACACGAGATATATCAATAATACACTTTGATACGGGTGATACAAATGATACACGTGATACAGGGTTAAGGAACTTTGATACGATCCCCTTTGAAAAAATTACAAAGACATTTGATTTAAACATTGCATTGAATTGTAATAACTTTGTAAAATATCTTTTGAAAATTTTCAGTGATTCTTTGACAATTAATCTAATCAAGAGATTTAAAATAGGAACTGCACAAAATAATTATACAGTATTTTATCAGATTGATACTGAAAACTATATCCGGACAGGAAAGAAAATATTGTATGATCCTGACACTGGGAAAAGAAAAGGTGAACTTAGTTTTGTTCATAAGAAACTCAATCTAAATTATAAATTAGAGCAGTGTTTCTTTGGATTACACCAGTTACAAAACAATTATGAAAACATAGCAATATTTGAGAGTGAAAAGAGTGCAATTCTTATGAGTGTGTATTTGGAAAATATGATTTGTTTGGCAACCGGAGGAGCTAAGGCTTTGAACCTTGATAAGTTTGAGATTCTTAGAGAGAAAAAATGTAAATCAATTATTCTTTATCCGGATAAATCATTTTTTAATGACTGGAGCGAAAAGGTAATGAGATATTCAAAAGCATTAAATTTAGATATTAAAGTAAGTAAAACATTAGAGAAATCAGAAGTAAATAGTGGTGATGACATTGCGGATTATTTGAATTATGATAAAAATTTTAACTGGGCTTTAAGTGGAGATGGTTATCCAATGTTTTGGGATCATGTAAGTCTCAAAAATAATTACTAAGAAATAAAATACGGTTCAAATACGGTATGAACTTAACAGACAAAGGAAAATTCAAGACCGGAAACACAACTGCAAAGCACAAAGCCGGAAAGAAGCATAAGAGAACTTTAATAAAAGAAAAGCTGGGTTTGAATAATCTTCAGGATTTAGAACAGGATTTAATTAATGGTTGGTATGAATTACTAAACTCAAATAGTAAGACAGATAAACGGTTTGCATTGAAAGAGATAAGCAGATATGTGTTTCCGGTTAAAAAAGAAGTGTCAGGAAGCTTTATTTTTGATAGAGATAAAGCACAAAAGGAAATTGAAGCAATATTTTTAAAGTAGTTTTCATAATTGATTTACAGGTTTTTAGACAAAAGGGGATCAGACCTGTAAACCTATTGATAAATTCGTTAGTTTTCTCAATCCTTAAAAAAGAGATTTTTTTTAGTCCTTAAAAGGTTTTTGTGTCTATAATGATTGAGGCTACCGGATACATTACTTAATATTTTTACATAAATTATTATATAACATATAAAAGAAATATTGAATAAGTTATTTGAATGAGCTAAGTTCATTCAAATAATTTTGCAATAATCTAAATAAAAGGGAGGAACAAATGAAAAATGTAACAAACATCTTACTTGGATTAATTCTTACGTTTTTAGTATTAATATTTTACTTTCAAACATTTTCAAGAATTAGGTATGAAACAAAAATAGTTTCATTTACTGACAGTTATATAATATTACGTCTGGATCAAGAAAGTCGAAATGGTTGGCAAATTGTAGGGAGCAGAAGAGTAATCGACAGTGATAAAGAAAGTATGTATGAAGTTATTTTACAAAGAAAAATTGTTTCTAATATACTTATCAATTAAGTAATGTTGGAAAATAAAATGAAATTGAAAAGAGGATTACTATGTATTATATTTGTATAGTTTAAAAAACTCAAACAGCGAAAAAAAGATTTTGATAAGTTACAAAGACCTGTTAAGGTTTAAAGGTTTTCGCAGACCTGAGTTTCCTTAACGGGTTTTTTGTTTTTAACGGAAGATCAAAAAAGTTAAAAATCAGTGTTGAAAAAAGTTCATACCAAATTTCACACTCTGAGGTATGAACTTCATACCAAATTTCACACTATGAAGTAGTGAATTTGGTTTGAGTGAATATTAAAAAACGTTGAATTTAATTTGTAATTAGTAATTAGTAATTTGTAATTAATTAGAGAGATGGCTGAGTGGTTGAAAGCGGCGGTCTTGAAAACCGTTGTGGCCTTTGGTCACCGGGGGTTCGAATCCCTCTCTCTCTGCAAGCAAAACCTTCTTCACCGGAAGGTTTTTTGTTTTAAACTTATACTATTGAAAACTACTAAAATTTTTTTTACCGGATTAAAAGAGATATGTGAGAACACTTTCTCATTCACATTTAATCTGTATGATTCTGACTATGAATTTAAAGCCGGACAGTATGCACATTTTACCATTATGGACCCGGTTCATCATGATGAAAGCGGAAATTCCAGGGCACTGTCAATTGCAAACTCACCTGACCATGTGAATTCTTTAATGGTTGCCGCAAGGAGAAATCAGTCTGTATTTGTTGAGAATCTGCTTGCGCTTAGCCCGGGTTCAGAAGTGCAGATAAGCGAACCCGAAGGTGACGTGGGTCTGCATGTTGATGAAAATGTTGTGAATGTTTTTATTGCCGGTGGTATAGGGATAACTCCCGTCAGAAGCATAATCGAATTTGCAACAGAGAATAATCTGAAGAATAAAATAATCTTATTTTATTGCAACAAGTCCCCGGCACACTCCGCCTTCCTGAATGAACTCCTGGAATGGTCTTATGAAAATCAAAATTTTAAATTGATCCCTTTCTTTGATGATAAGCCAGATGCAGATTTTGTATATGAGACCGGAAGGATAGATCTTGGAAGATTAAAGAAGCATCTCCGAAATTTTGAAAATAAAATGTTTAATGTCATAGGACCGCCTGAGATGATAAATTCAGTCAGGGAAATTCTCCTGAATGAAAATGTCAAAGAAGAATTTATCAATACAGAAAAGTTTATTTAGTTCGTAGAGTGTAGAGTTTGTAGAGTGTAGAGTCCGTAGAGTGTGTAGAGTTGGTAAAGTTATGAACTTACAAACTTTTCTGTAGTTTTAAACTCTACGCACTCTACACACTCTACACTCTCTACACACTCTACACACTCTACACACTCTACGCACTCTACGCACTCTACACACTCTACACTCTCTACACACTCTACACACTCTACGCACTCTACACACTCTACACTCTCTACACACTCTACGCACTCTACACACTCTACACTCTCTACACACTCTAATCTACTGCTTAGCAAAGCTTATCAAATCCCCTTCCTTTATACCGTATTTATCCGCAAATCCTCCGCTGACTTCGACTACATAAGTTGCCGGCTTTTCTGAAGGATAAGATTTTTCTGAGAACGGTGTAGTGCTCTTATGAATTTTTATGATTTCTTTCTTTGCATTGACAAACATTATATCCAGCGGGATAATAGTATTCTTCATCCAGAAAGACTGCGGCTCTTCAGTCTCAAAAATAAAAAGCATGCCTTTATTGTCATCCATAGATCTTCTGTACATCATTCCCTGCATTCTTTCTTCATCACTTTCAGCCAGCTCAATTTCAATTTTCCGGATTGTATCCTTCTTGTTTTTCCCTAAAAACTCCAGCTCACCTTCTTTTTTAAACACAGGCTCTTTTATGTTTTTGATTCGTTCACGGGGATCGATTACATTACCGGTTACAACTTCATCTTTCTTTATGAACTGAGTGTAAATGAAGTATCCGGCAATTATCAGAACTACAGCTATCAGAATGTACTTTGCTGTATCGTTGGACTGTACTTTTTTATTTGATTGCTTTTGCGGTACTTTTGCCAAATTATTTTACTATTTCTTTAAAAATTCTTTAATTGATTCTATTAAGTATTTATCCTGCTCTTTAGTTCCGAGAGTTATTCTTGCTTCCGTTTTAAATGCTTCTTCGTCCAGAAATTTGATCAGCATGTTTCTTTCCTTCAAAAACTTATCGAGGTCTTTGCGGATCTCCTTCGGCATATCAACGAGCATAAAATTAGCATAGGATTTATAGGGTGTGAATCCATCCATCTTCGAAAACTCTTTGTAAAAATAATCCTTGTCTTCCTGCATCATCTTCGTAATCTTCTCATAATACTCTTTATCATCCCATGCGATGAGCGCAAGATTTTCGGAAACAAGATTAAAGCCGAGATATCTTGTGGTGTATCCTTTCATTTCCTCAAGATTATTCCCCGCAAAGCTGAATGCAATCCTCGTCCCCGCAAGCGCAAAGTATTTTGAAAATGTCCTGCAGATGATGAGATTCGGAAACTCGTCTATGTAGGGTTTGACGTAGCTGTTGTCCGTAGACCCGAATCCCCAGTATGCTTCATCTATCATTACAATTGCTCCTCTGCAAACGTCAAGAAATTGATAAAGCTGCTCACTTGTGATTTTATTTCCCGTCGGATTATTCGGTGAAGCAATTACAACAACGCGTGGTCTCTCTCTTTCATAGATATGAATCATTTTATCCACATCATAAAGAAATGAACTCACGCCTTCTATTTCTCCTTTAGTCATTGGATATTCCACGTTAAATCCGCCAACTTCATAAGCTACTTTTTTATAGTACCACCAGGCTTCCTTCGGGATCAACACTTTCTCTCCGCGTGATACGTAACGATGTATAAGCTGCTTAAGAATATCTTCACTTCCGTATGAAATTATTATCTGGCTTTCCTTAAATCCGAAATCTTTGGCAATCCTCTCGGATAATTTTGATTTGACTCCTCTTGCAAAATCCCTTGAATACCAGGCAAGGTCTTCTATCCCAACCTTTCTTAGATAGTCATAGCATTTAGGTGATGGTCCGTATTGAGATTCATTCCTGTCTAAGTATTGAATCGTCGTGTATTTTTTTTCAGGCATAATAATATTTTTATTTTAGATAATTTATTTTACGTAGAGACAAGGCATGCCTTGTCTCTACGTTATTGTAATTTTAGATTATACTGAATTTAGTTTTCATAAAATTGACTTAGGCAACATTTCTAAAAATGGAAAACAATTCTTATAATTTAATTCATAATAATCCGGACCTAAATTTATATTTTTATAATACTCACTTCTGTTCTCAAAATAATATCTTTCGGATTTAATTTTCCATGCAATATTACCGAGCTTCATTGAAATAAACCATTTCTCAAGCAACCTTGCTGCTCTGCCGTTACCGTCTGTAAAAGGATGTATGTGAGCAAACACTAAATGCAGAAACGAGGCAAAATAAAAAATTTCTGGTTGAGAGAGATTTTCTTTTTCAAGGTATTTAATGTCATTAAAAACCTTTTGTGTTTCTGACTTAACATACTCAGGTTCTACTGCCATGTAAACCAACCCGCCGGAATCAAACACGCCAATTCTTTCCTTCCTGTAATTTCCTTGCTTACTTTTAATAATAAATTGCTTCGAGAATATCTTATGTGACTTCAGCAGATTCTTTTCTGTAAGCAAAGTATCTTTCGTAAAATTGTAAGCCTTTAGAAGATCATCTATTTCTTCAATTGCTTTGTTCCTTAATTTTTTCTTAAACAGCTTTGAATTCATGTACGAATTCAGATCGACCGGATTACCTTCTATGTTAGAAGAATATACTGCTGAAGATTTCAAATAGTAATCAAAATTGTTATCCGGTGAATTAGAATTTATTTTCTCCAAATCAATGTTCAGCTTACTCTCAAATTTTTTCCTGTATTTATTTAAAAATTTATCGGATAAAATTTCCATAGAATTACTTTATTTCTTACTCTTAGTCAAAAAATTCCTCACACCGTTCTTACATTCATCCGTCATTCTCGTAATAGCATTTATATCAACTGCATATTCCAGCGCAGCTTCAAAACTCATTGAAGAAACATTCTTAAACATTTCCTTTGTAAGCGACATCGAACTCATAGGAAGCTTGTTCATATCTTCACAAAGTTTTAAAGTGAATGCTTCCAGTTCACTCTGTGAAGTCAGATAATTTGCAAATCCGATTTTCAGTGCTTCTTCACCGGATATGAATTTTGAAGTCAGCAGCAGATTCTTCGCATGTGTCTCAGTCACTCTTTTCAACAGGAAAATCATTACGATCGCCGGAATGAATCCAATCTTCACCTCTGTATATCCGAACTGTGCCTTATCAGTTGTCACTATCAAATCACATACGCTCGCTATCCCGCAGCCACCGGCTAAAGCATATCCGTCAACCATAGCAATAACGGGTTTTTTGCAGTTGTATATAAAAAGAAGCAGATTCTTGAATTTCCGAGAATCTTCTTTGTTCTGAAGTATGTCATACTCTGAAATTTTCTGCAGATAATCAAGAAATAATCCCGAACAAAAATTTCCTCCGGCTCCGGTCAGTATGATAGTCTTTGTCACTTCATCGTCAGAAAATTTTTTAAATGCATCACTAAGCTCCGTAATCATTTCTTCATCGAGGGAGTTTCTCTTTTCAGGACGATTGAGTATTATTTTCTTGGTCTGATTTATTTCTTCAATTAAAATTTTGTTATAGCTCATTTTTTCATATTAAAAAAATTAGTGCTAATTCGTGAAATTCGTGGCAGCACATTAGCCCGGTAAATAGTTAATGAAATAATTTTGTTCAAAATGAAGTATCTTTGATTCAATTTCAAAATGCTCTTTGAGAATTTCTTCGGTTATCACATCCTTCGTATCAGAATACTTAATCATTACTCCGTCATTCATTAAAATTGTTTTATTGGAAAATCTGAGAGCAAGATTCAGATCGTGTATGACAATCATAATTGTAAGTTTTCTTTCGTTCAGCTTATTCAGAATATTAAAAATCTCAAACTGATGGTTCACATCG
Source organism: uncultured Ignavibacteriaceae bacterium (assembly GCA_964399995.1). Lineage (GTDB taxonomy): Bacteria > Bacteroidota > Ignavibacteria > Tepidaquicellales > Tepidaquicellaceae > JAGPCH01. The sequence goes on along the minus strand of CAYNTN010000049.1, from coordinate 7,375 downwards.
AGATAAGTCAGCGGCTCATCAACAATTAAGATTTTTCCTTCGAGACTCCCCGTAATATCGAGCTGCACCAGTGACAGGGTAATCAATACTTTCTGCTTCTCCCCGCCTGACAATTCATGAAAATGCTTACCGGCTAATTTTTCTATTGAAGTTTCTTTTATGCTTTCTTCAACAATGCGCTTATCTTCTGCTGAAAATCTGAAGTCGGTAAAATTTTTGTGAGCGTATCTTCCTAGAAGCAAAAACTCTTTTACTTTTAAATCCTCATTTAAAGTGGCTGTGCTCTGCGGAAGGTAGGCAATGTTTCTAGAATATTCTTTTCTGTCAATAGAATGAATTTCATTCTCTCTGTAAATAATTTCGCCGGTATAGCCGACGAGGATTTTTGAAATCAATTTCACAAGCGTTGATTTGCCCGAGCCGTTTTTTCCGATCACGGAAATGAAATCTTGTTCATCAACATTAATCGAAATATTTTTTAATGCAAAGCCATTTATATTATCATTCCTGCTGATCTTTTCAGAATATAAGAAATTAAGATTCTTAATTTTAAGTAGTTTGTTCAATGTATAAATAATGGCTATGATTCAACTTGCTTTAAGTATTACAATAATAGCAATTTCTGCTATGGGATTAAATTAACAAAAAAGTAATGCGAAATAGGAAAGAAATAGGATTAAAAAGCCACTGTTTGGGCTGAGATCTCAAAAAGTTACATGAAATTCAAATTACCGGAATATTTTTTATTCTTAAGTGAGTTCCAATAATTTTTCTGAATATCGTAAATGATTTGATAAAACACTTCATGATTATGCACATGTATTTTTATTAGATTTATAAAATTATTTTAATAAAAGAATAAATGAATTGGACAGAAAACAATTAATAATTATCGGCGCCGGAAAGGGTGTTGAAGGTGAAACGCTTGCGTACGGAACGGGAGCAATTTCTTCTGCAGTTATATTTTACATTCTTCGAAATCAGATTCAACCAGTAAAGATTCTCACAAAATCAGGAGAGTATTTAGTTGTAAATCTGAACATAGAAGACAAAAAATTACTTGGCTTAAATTTGACAGGAAATGCTGAAAGGTATTAATAAAAACGCCCCTGAATCGGGGCGTTTTTAGTTGTTAAGAAATATAGTATTTTTTAAAAGAGAATAAATGAAATTGCTGCGTTTGAAAATAAATGATCGTTATCATTCTTCGTGAAAACATAACCGGCTCCTAACTGCAGACTAATATAATTCTCCAGATAGAAAAGAAAACCGGCATTAAATGAATGATTCGCATATGAAAAATCACTTGCATTTGTTTGAAGCTGAAATCCGCTTGGCTGTACAGGGACAAAGTTTTGTTCAATAAACTGATTAAGAGTGACTATATACCCTGCATTAAATCTGATTCTGTTTGTCATATTATACCAATAAGCCAATTCTCCTGTACCTGTCCATAATTTACCAAATGCCGAATCAAAAGGAGTTCCTAATTGGAACGCACCTAAGAGCTGATGATTCAGTCCGATCGGGTAACCATATCTTCCTCTTGCCTGGAGAGACGGATTCGGAGTTTCAATTATTGAATTCCTTGTTAGAGCAGTGAAATCCACACCTAATCTGATGTCGCCGCCATAATACCGGGGGTTTGTGAAAGCGTAATTTATACTTCCTTCGTAATTTTCAAAAAGGACACTTTCAATTCTGAAATAGCTTAGCGAACTTTTTGAAGTATTGGAAACTCCGGAGGCATCAATCATCTTCTGGATATCCTCAATTATTTTAGCCTGATAGATCTGTTTATATTTTGTTCTGTATTCACTCTCTTTATCAATAATATATGATATATCAAGAACAGTTTGTTTTGGCAGATATGCAGTTGTAACTCCTGACCTCTTTAGTTCCTGATCAATGCTGATTGCTTTTGCAAGCGGAGTCGCATTAACCTGTCTTCCGTAACCTAACCCTGCAAACAGGTCTATCTGAGGCCGGTTCTTACTTGAATCAAATGGAAGAAACTCCTGTTGCCATAAAAAGGTTGAATTTACTGCCCCATTAACAAAGAATCCCTTATCCTTTCGGAAATATTTGCTTGCGTCCGCATTGAAATTGTAGGAATATTGAGGGTTCAGTGAAATAGTATCTGCATTATTTCCAAAAATTGCACCTGTAAGACCAATATTCCAAGCATAACTTGGTGAAGAATAGAATTGATTATATAATCCACCTACCCTGAAAACCTGAGTAATTGTTTTTGGCGGAGTCAATGAATCCGGAATATCCCGGTTAGAATAATCAAATTGGTCCCAGTTCCAACTTCCATCAAGAATTAACTGTTTTGCTGTACTTGTTTCAATATCAAAATCTGTTATTTTCACATTCTGAGAGTAAGCCACAGAAGTTAGAAATAACATCACTATGAAGTATTTTAAAGTTTTCATTTTATATCCCTTTGTTTAAGTTTTTAACTGCCAGCAATATATATATTTTTCGTAAAACTTTTAATGGAATAATTTAAGTGATTTTTTTGATACAATTTTATATTTTGGATTTTTTATTTCTTTTAAGTATTATACAAATATATTTTAGTTGAATATTAAATAACTGAAAAATTGAATAAAAAACAATTAATTATAATTGGAGCAGGTCCTGGGGGATACGCAGCGGCATTTTTAGCTGCTGATCTTGGATTAATGACTACTTTAATAGACAGTGAATCAAATCCCGGAGGCGTTTGCCTTTATCGCGGGTGCATTCCGTCCAAAGCGCTTCTTCATGTAGCAAAAGTAATATCAGAATCTGAAGAAGCAAAAAAGTTTGGTGTAGAATATTCAAAGCCCAAAATTGATTTGAAGAAAATGCGAACGTGGAAGGATGAAGTTGTGAATAAATTAACATCCGGTCTCGGGCAAATAAGTAAGATGAGAAAAATAGAGTATTTAAAAGGCAGGGCATCTTTTCTAAATTCTGATAACATTGAATTAACTAAAGAAGACGGTTCAAAGGAAACTCTTAGTTTTGAAAATGCGATAATTGCTACAGGGTCGCATCCATCTAAAATCCCGGGCTTGACAATCGAGTCGTCGAGGATCTTGGATTCAACTTCTGCTTTAAATATTGAAGACATCCCGAAATCAATGCTGGTGATAGGCGGAGGATACATCGGGCTCGAGCTCGGGTCAGTTTATGCAACATTAGGAACAAAAGTAACTTTGGCTGAAATGCTTCCGAGAATTTTAACCGGTGCTGATCCGGACCTTGTATCTGTACTTTCAAAAAAAATCAATATATTATTTGAATCAATAATGCTTGAAACGAAAGTGGTCAGTATGGAAGAAGTAAAGAATGGAATTAAAGTTTTATTTGAAGATAATAAAAAACAAACGAGTGAAAAAATATTTGATAAGGTGTTGATTTCAATCGGCAGAAAACCAAACACTGAAAATTTAGGACTCGCGAATACTAAAGTTGAAATTAACGGGAAAGGATTTATTAAAGTAGATAATCAGCTTAGAACAACGGATAAGAATATTTTTGCAATCGGAGATGTCGCCAGCGAACCAATGCTGGCACACAAAGCATCTCATGAAGGACGCACTGCAGTGGAAGTGATTGCAGGACATAAAACAGTTTTCGAACCTAAAGCAATCCCTGCTGTTGTCTTTACCGATCCGGAAATTGCCTGGTGTGGTTTGACAGAAACAGAAGCAAAAGAGCAAAACAAAAATATTACTGTGGCAAAATTCCCGTGGGCTGCTTCCGGCAGAGCTTTGACACTTGGCAGAACTGACGGTCTCACCAAATTAATAATAGATACCGGGACAGAAAGAATTCTCGGAGTCGGAATTGTTGGTCCGGGTGCCGGAGATCTGATCTCAGAAGGCGTCCTTGCAATTGAAATGGGAGCAAATGCGACTGACATTAAGCTGAGCATTCATCCGCATCCGACTTTGTCAGAAACAATTATGGAATCGGCAGAAGTTTTCTTCGGGCAAAGTACGCATATATACAAACCTAAAAAAAGTTAAAAGTTAAAAGTTGAAAGTTAAAGGGAGCCTCTGTGGTAATAGGTTTTTGAGACAGCTTCTAATAAGGATTATAGTTTTTAAAATTAGATTATAATGGATTTATCTGATAGAAATTTTGAGAGCGAGTTTGAGTTTAAATCTTCACGCAGCGGCGGGAAGGGCGGACAGAATGTTAATAAAGTTGAAACGAAAATTGAATTGAACTTTGATATAATTAACTCAAACATTTTTAATGATGATGAGAAACAAAAAATATTTACTAAGCTGAAAAACAAAATTGATAAGAATGGAATTCTGAAAATTGTTTCTCAGAGTGAACGATCCCAGTTTTTGAATAAATCCAATGCAATAAATAAATTTTATGATCTGATTGAAAAAGCTCTCAAGGAAATAAAGATCCGAAAGAAAGTTAAACTATCAAAAGCTGAAAAAGAAAAAAGATTGAATGAAAAGAAAAAGCTATCGGTGAAGAAGGTTACAAGGAAGGTTAGTTTGAAGGATTTGGAATAGTTACTCGTTAATCGTTAAGCGTTAATCGTTAAGAGTTAATCGTTAAGCGTTAATCGTTAAGCGTAACTTCTGACATCTGATGTCTGACATCTGACATCTCTTCTTAATCTAAAGCATCATCGAAATCGGATTCTCCAGCGCTTCACAAACCCATCTTAAAAATCTTGCCGCATCTGCACCGTCAATGATCCTATGATCATACGTTAAAGATAACGGCAGCATCAGTCTTGGTTCGAATTTATCATTTATATAAACTGCTTCATTACTTCCTCTTGACACTCCCAGTATTGCTACCTGCGGCGGGTAGACAATCGGACTAAATGCCGTGCCTCCGATTCCGCCGAGATTTGAGATCGTAAAATTTCCGCCTTCCATTTCAGCCGGTATGATCTTCTTAGTCCTGGCTTTTTCTGCCAGTACACTAAGTTCTTTTGAAATCTCAGTGATGTTTTTTTTATCAACATCACCAATTACAGGAACGAGCAATCCTCTGTCTGTATCAACTGCCACTCCTATGTTGAAATATTTTTTATAAATTATTTCTTTCCTTTGCAGATCTATGCTGGAATTAAATTGCGGGAATTTTCTGAGAGCCGCTTCACATACTTTTACCAAAACAGATGTAATAGTTAAATGTCCTCCTGCCTCCTCTACTTTTTTTAAATTCTTTTTCCGGAACTCTTCAAGCTGTGTTATATCTGCTTTATCAAATTGTGTTACCATCGGGATCGTCGTCCATGCATATGTCATTGATTCGGCTGTGATTGACCGGACTTTGGTCATGGATTCTATTTCAACTTCACCCCATTTTTTAAAATCCGGTAAAGCTTTCTGAATAACCGTCATCCCTGATCCGGATTCGGAGGTCATTCTGTTTTTAATGTAACTCTTTATATCGTCTTCTATGATCCTACCGTGTTCTCCTGATCCTTTTATAGAATTTATATCCGCTCCCAATTCACGCGCAAGGCGTCTCACTGAAGGAGATGCAGGCGCCTGGCTATTACCTGCTCTGTATTCAACCGGATCTTCGGACCGGACAATTGACGGCTCAATAGTGTTTTCCTTGTATTGCTCTGAAGTAACTTTTTCTACAGATTCATTCTCTTCTTTTTTTTCAATCTTTGATTTTCCTTTATCAGCATCTTCAACTTTTACGTCGGCATCTTTATCCTTAATTTTTTCACCGGATGATTCAGCTTTTTTTTCTTCAGCTCCGTTAGTTTCAACTTTCAAAATCACTGCGCCTATTCTTATAATGTCTCCCTGTTTAACACTGATTTCTTTTACAACCCCACTTTCAGAAGACGGGACTTCAAAGCTTGCTTTTTCGGTCTCAAGTTCGATCACCGGCTGGTCAACTTTAATTTCATCTCCGACTTTAACAAGGACCTTTATCACATCGCCTGTTTCTATATTATCTGATACTTCGGGAAGTTTGACTTCTTTTATCATAAAAAATTTTTGAATTTTAAATCTATAGTTTGAATAAGTATAAAGTATGGAACAACTTTATTAGTAGCCAACTTTTAACTTTACAAACTTTACAAACTTTACAAACTTTATGAACTTTACAAACTTTACAAACTTTACAAACTTTATGAACTTTACAAACTTTACAAACTATTCAACTATTTCCACTTCACACTCATCAATGGAATTCAAAAAATACTTACCATAGGTTTTAGTAATGATTCTGTTATCAAGAATTGCAATAATTCCTTTATCAGTTTTATGCCTTATCAGTCTTCCGATTCCCTGACGGAATTTGAGTATTGCTTCAGGTAATGAATATTCAAAGAAGCTGTTGCCGCCCTGTTGTTCTATGTATTCCATTTTCGCCTGAACCACCGGATGAGAGGGTACTTGAAACGGAAGCCTTGTGATAATGAGATTGCTGAGAGAGTCACCAGGGACGTCCACTCCCATCCAGAAGCTGTCTAGCCCGAACAACACGGAGCTCACGTCACTCTTAAAATGCTTTAAAAGCAAACTCCTCGAGATTCCCGATCCCTGCATCAACAATTCAATTTTATCTTCTGCAAGAATTTCCTTTAATTCTTTTCCTATATTTTTCAGCAGATATGAATTTGTAAACAGAACCAGCGCTTTGCCGTTAGTCAATTTTATGAAATAATATATCCAGTCCATTAACTTTTTTTCGTAAATGGAGTTGGTTTCTTTTGAAGGACTTGGAATATCCTTTGGAATAAATAATTTTACCTGCCTGGAAAAATCAAAAGGAGAACTTAATTTAAATTCATTTACCTTCTCGCCTCCCAGCCGTTTCTTAAAATATTCAAAATTATTATTTATAGTAAGCGTTGCGCTTGTAAAGACTGTAGAATTATTGGGACGGAAAATGTTCTGCCTGAAGTAATCTGAAATATCAACCGGAGATGAGCATATGCTTACATTTGATTCGGGCTTTTGCGAAGACAGCTCAACCCAATAAACAAATTCGTTCCCCTTTTCATTTTTCTTCTGATTTAAAAAGTCATCGATAATATAGTTGATTTCAGAAAATCTGATTATAAATTCATTCAATTCGTTTTCCTGATCTTCATCTTTGCAAGCAGGTCTTAAAGAGCGAAGATTTTTAAGAAGATTATCCAGCTCTGCTTTCATTATGTTTTCTTCTATATTCTTCTCATATACTCTCGATGTCAGGTTTGGAGGTTTACCGTTGTCTATAGAAAATAAATTTTGTCTTAACCTGTAAAAAAATACCTGATTGAGATCATGAAGATTCTGAATTATCATTTGTATATGAAGTGACGGGAGGGTCAGCAAAAACCCTTTTTTCTTCTGATGATTGTATAGTTTGAGAAGGTGATACT
>CAYNTN010000048.1:0-29864 GCA_964399995.1 uncultured Ignavibacteriaceae bacterium | reverse complement strand
AATAATATTCTTACCATTTTGCGCAGAAGTTAAGTTGTAACTGAGTAATTCGTAATTGTTACTCACCATTCCGCATCCGGATCAATGCTGTAAACTTCCGTCATCTCATCCAACAATGGTTTCAGGTATTCAGTATGAAAACCTTTTCTTCCGCCGTATGCAGGGTTAACATTTTTGACTTCCGGCAAAGTCAGATTAGCTTTCTCCAGAATATACTTAACTGATTCGAGCCATTTCTCCTGCAATATTCTTTCTCCAGGGAAAATATTTCCCGAATTCAATACATCTTCAAAATCGGAAGGCTCAAATATTCCCAAAGCAAGCGGAAAGCATTGATTCAAAGCAGACTGCATTCTTGCTTTGCTTTCCTTAGTAGCATTGCCCAACTGCACAAGCCATGTATCTGCATGCATTGTGTGGTACTTTATTTCACCCCGGAATTTTTTTGCAACATTGGCAAGCTTATCATAAGATGAATAAGACAGCATTTCAAATCTGATCGCTTCGGATGTATCAAACATGAAATGTCTCATCAAACTGAAATCATAATCACCAATCGGATATTCAACAAGATGGCAGCATTTAAAATCCTTTTCGCTTCGTGCAAATGCTGTTGTATCAGGATCTGCTTCACCAAGAGTGTGCAGAACCTGATACAATGCAAGCGAATGACCGAGTTTATCCTGAGCCATAGAAGAAAATGCAATATCCTCTTCGAGTATAGGACCTAATGCTGTCCATTCAGAATTCCGATGACCCAGGATCAGCTCATCATCAGCCATCCGGTAAATTAAATTTTTTATTGCCGACAATTGCACTTCACTGAATTCTTTCAATTTTCTTTATGCTCTGTTTTAAATTTTGTAATTCTGTCCATAACTTTATAGCCACCGGCTTCACGGTACATTTTTTCCTGATTGGTTTCAAAAATATCTTCATCACTATAGTCGGTAGTAAAAACGTCAGCAGTTTTCACCACCCATAAGCTGACACATTTATACCTTCTTGCATATTGTTCCTTTGCGAGAATTACAGCCATTTCAGGATTTGGTGCATGCAGAGACCCGACATGAATATGTTTATCGCCTTTCTTTGTCTGATGAAAAACTTCATAAGTCTGCCATTGATGTAATTCTTTAATAGGATTATTATCAGCTTGCTCGGGAAGTTGCTCTCTTGTGATCCTTGGGTCTAATGATTTGATTGACATTACTCTATGAATATCTGTTTAGTTATGATAATGGAACAGTATACTTTTCACCAGGTCTTGACAAAGCATTCCTGACCCACTTACCTTTTTCTTCCGCTCTTCTTCTAACAGCCAGACGTTCTTTATTACATGGTCCGTCTCCGTTTATGACCCTTTTGAATTCTTCCCAGTCCGGTTCTGTATATTCCCATTTGCCGGTTTCATTGTTCTTTTTTAATTTCGGATCCGGAATTGTTAAGCCAAGCTCCCATATCTTCGGAACATACATGTCAAGAAATTTTTGTCGCATGTCATCATTCGAAGCCATTTTAACTTTCCATCTCATCAGCGTTTCAGTATGAACGGAAATTTTATCCGAAGGTCCGAAAAAATGCATTATCGGCGGCCACCATCTGTTAAGTGCTTCCTGCACCATCTGTCTCTGCTTCGGTGTTCCGGTCGCAAGAAAAACAACATTGTCATGCCCGTATTTTAAATGAAAAGACTCTTCAAGGCAAATCCTTTCCAGGGCTCTGCAATAAGGACCATATGAACCCTTCGAATTAGCAACCTGATTAATAATTGCACCTGCATCTATAAGCCATGCAATGACTGCCGTATCAGCCCAAGTGACTGCAGGATAATTAAAAACATTAGAATATTTTGATTTTCCTGTGATAAGATCATTAATCATCTCCGCTCTCGGCTTACCGAGAGTTTCTGCTGCGCTGTATAAAAGCTGAGCATGACCAACTTCATCCTGAACTTTTGCCATCAGCGCAAGCTTTCTTCTGAATCCCGGCGCTCTTGTTATCCACGTTCCCTCCGGTAATGCACCGATTATTTCTGAATGTGCATGCTGCTCTATCATTCTGATAAGTTGCTTTCTGTATTCTGCAGGCATCCAGTCTGTTGGTTCGATTTTTTCACCAGAAGCTATGCTTGATTCGAATTTCTCAAGTTTTTTTTGGTCCTCCTCGGCATTGTGACCATTTTTTGACTCTTCAAAAATATAACCGCCTCCGTACATATTTTTTTGTTTAAATTTATAACAACAGTTGTTTTAGATGAACTTTAAAGTGTTTTTTATAATTTCAATTTGTAAAATTAGTATAAATTATTCTATTTTTATATAACCTAATTAATAGCACTTTGACAATATCCGAATAAAAGCTTCAGGGCGAAACCTGTCTGTGTTATATCCATAAAGCTTTTCATAAACCAAATTAATAATACTTATAAAAATATCTGTATAATTTGAAAAAGAATTTAGCAAAAATAAAAGCCATAGAAATAATCAATACATTTTCCAATGATGAGAAAACTGAATTTAAGAAATTTCTTGCATCACCTTACTTTAACTCCAACAGGCGGCTAGTAAAGCTATATAGTTTTATTTTAAGATATGAAAAGAAAATTTCTTTAAATGAAATTACGGAGAAAGAGCTTTATCTTAAAGTTTCCGGCACTACAAAATACAGTTACAGCAGCATGAGAAATCTGATGAGCTCTCTTTATCAGATGTGCGAAGAATTCTTGATTGTAAATTCCGCCAGGCATGAAGATGAGTATAAATTTGAAGATAACCTAAAGCTGTTAAAACAGTATTCAAACAGGTTCCTTGACAAGAATTTTCAATTACTGTTCGAAAAAGTTGATTCTTCACAGGACTATTCATATTTAGGTTCAAAATATTTTGAACACAAATTTAAGCTGAACTATGTCTACAGTAACTATGAATGGAAAAGAAATAATACCGTAAAAAGAAGGGATTCATTATACAATGCAACACTCAATAATATCTGCCGGATAATATCTATTATTTCAGAGGATATTACAGTACATGACTATATGAAGAAAACTTATTCATTTCAGCCTGATTTAGATCCGGCAAGGAGTCTGATTAGTAATATTGACCTGAATAAATTTCTAAATGAACTGAAACCGATGGACGATCTTAGATATAATCACATTATTAATGAAATCAGATTTATCAAATTAATTATCTCCCCCGACGACTTTGAAAACTATTATATTCTGAAGAAAATAATATTTAACAATATAGATAAGTACTCTAATACTGAGAAATACTATCATATCTCCAGACTGTTTAATTTTCTTATCAGCAAAAGTCAAATTGACAATTCTAAAATTGTGTCTGAAATTTCCGAATTCAGAAAATTTCAGATTAAAAACATAAAATATGGTTCTGAAGGCGTGGAAAATATGCCAATGAGAATTTTTATAGATATGATCGATTCTTTTCTTATAACTGAAGATATTAAATTTGTAGAATCATTCATTAAAGAAAATCTTGATAAAGTGGAAATACAGGATAGAGGAAATGCTTTAAACTATGCTATGGCAAGACTTGAACTTAAGAGAAATAATTATGAAAAAGCAATTGATCATTTAAACAAACTAAAACTTACCGAAAATTTTCTGAAGCTTTATTCAAAGATGATGATTATTCAGGCATTTTATGAAATGGAAAATTTCGAATCCGGTCTTTACGCTCTCGATTCCCTGAAGCATTTTATGAAGAATAATAAAGACATAAACCCGATTCAAAAAACAAGATTTAATTTTCTGTTCAAAATAATAGACAAAATTTATAAGATCAGAATCAAACCCGAAAGCTTTTCTATGTTCGATCTTGAAAAATTATCACTTGAAATCAGCAGACTGTATTCAAACAATGAAACCTGGTATATGAAAAAAATTGAAGAACTAAGAAAGCTTTATGCTAAAAAAGGAAAACTTCATCTGACCGGAAGTTAGTTTAGTAGTTTAGTAATTAACTCAATTAACTCAATGAACTCAATGAACTCAATGAACTCAATGAACTCAATTATCTCAATTAACTCAATTAACTCAATTAACTCAATTAACTCAATTAACTCATTCCTTATACTGATCTCTCAGCTCTACGGGCTTGTTTTTTTTTCTCATTTTGATATTAAGCATCTCAACTAAAAAAGAAAACACCATCGCAAAATAAACATAGCCCTTGGGAACTTCGATATGGAAGGCTTCTACAAAAAGCAGCAATCCTATCATTAACAAGAAAGACAATGCAAGCATTTTGATTGTCGGATGTCTGTGTATAAACTCGCTTACCTTACCTGCAAAAATTATCATAATCACCATCGAAATTACAATTGCAATAATCATTATAGACACATGAGGTACTAATCCAACTGCAGTAATAACGGAGTCGAGCGAAAAGACCAGATCTAACAATATAATCTGCACAATAATATTCCAGAATTTCGGAGTTACTTTCCGCTCACCTTCACCTTCTTCTCCTTCCAGTTTATCATGAATTTCAAGAACACTCTTAACTAATAGAAAAATACCGCCACCCATTAAAATCAGGTCACGTCCGGAAAAAGAATATCCAAAGACTGTTATGAGAGGCTGGACTAAACTCGCTATCCATGAAATTGCAAGTAATAATGCTATCCTGAAAAATAAAGCAATTACCAGTCCGGTTATTCTTGCTTTTTCTCTCTCACTTTCAGGCAGCTTTCCAGTCAGTATGGATATAAAAATTATGTTGTCTATCCCGAGTACGATCTCAAGAAACGTCAGTGTTAACAGACTAACATAGGTTTCAGGTTGTGAAAATATTTCCAATATTTGACTTTAGTTAATTTTAATTATAATTGGTTAATTGGTTAGTAATTGTTAGTAATTGATCTTTAACAAATTTTTTCAATTTACATTCTTCATTCTTCATTGTTCATTGCTCATTGTTCATTGCTCATTGTTCATTGTTCATTGTTCATTGTTCATTGTTCATTGTTCATTGTTCATTGTTCTTCTCTTTCTCGTATTCAGAAATGATCTTTCCTTCAACATCCTTCGGGACTTCTTCATAATGAGAAAACTTTCTGTCATAATATCCTCTGCCTGATGTCATCGAACGCAGCTTAGTGGAATAATCATTCATTTCCGACAAAGGCATCTGACAGGTAATCTTTTGAAGTTTTCCGAAAACATCCATACCCTGTATTCTTCCTCTCCGCGAGGAAATATCACCTGACACTATACCCATATATTCTTCGGGAAAAACAATTTCAACATCATATATAGGTTCAAGAATTACAGGGTTCGCTTCCTTAAAGCCTTTTTTAAATGCCTGTATAGCTGCAATCTTAAATGAAATTTCATCCGAATCAACATTATGATAGGACCCGTCAAATAAAGTTACTTTTACATCTATCACTTTACATCCTATAATTACGCCGTTGCTAAGTATCTCGTTCAATCCTTTTTCAACAGCCGGTATAAACCTTCCCGGTACAACTCCTCCTACTATTGCATTCACAAATTCAAACCCTTTCCCTCTCCCCTGCGGTTCTATTTTTATATGAACGTGACCAAACTGTCCTCTGCCTCCTGATTGTTTTTTATGTTTATACTCTACATCATTTACTTTAGAGCGTATGGTTTCCCTGTACGGAATTTTTGGATTAGTAACTTCCACCTCAAAATTATATTTGCTCTTCATCCTGTTCAGAATGGTATTAAGATGTATTTCGCCTTGTCCGCTGATTAACGTCTGACTGGTTTCGGGATTAAATTGTATTATAAAAGTCGGATCTTCTTCATGCAGGGAGTGCAAAGCAGTAGCAATCTTATCATCGTCTCCTTTATTCTTTGCGTGAATTGCCAAAGTCATATTCGGCTTTGGAAAATTTATTTCAGAAAGGACTATCGGTCGATTCTTCGAACTTAAAGTATTATTTGTGTGGCTGTCTTTGAGCTTTACAACCCCCGCGATATCGCCGCAAACGACTTCACCCATTTCCTTCCTGTCTTTACCGTTCATTGAATAAAGCTGAGACAATCTTTCTGTCTTACCGTTAGCCTCATTTATGAGGTCAAGCCCGGAATTAACTTTTCCCGAATAAACCCTGAAGAATGAAAGTTCACCGATATTTTTTTCTGAAACAGTTTTGAATATGAATATAGTTGGCTCTGCTTCTAATTTCGGTGGCAGCTCTATAGGATCCTGGCTGTTAGGACGTCGTCCGATTTCCGCCGGTTTATCCATTGGTGATTCGGTATAATTTGAAATAAAATCCAGAACATCCCTTGTACCTATATTTTTCGAAGCGCTGATGCAAAAGACCGGAAATAATTTTTTCTCCCTCATCCCTTTTTTTAAGCCAAAGTCTATTTCCTCGTCTGTAAGATTTTCTCCCTCCTCAAAAAATTTCTCCATGAGCTCTTCATCTTCCTCTGCAATGGTTTCAACAAACTTTTTGTGATATTCCATCGCCTTGTCTTTTAAATCCGATGGAATTTCCTCTTCTGTATACTCCCCTTTTCCGTCATTTTTAAATCTTAAACGTTTCATTCTTATTACATCAATTACCGAATCAAAACCCTGACCTGCATTTACGGGAAACTGAACAACGGCAACTCTTGAACCGAAACTGTCCTTTATCAGTGCAACTGTTTTGTCAAAATTTGCATTATCAGTATCAAGCTTATTTATTAAAAAGATTACATTGTTTTCATAATCATTTGTCATCATAAAGCTTGATTCCGTTCCTACCTCTACTCCCTTAAATGCATCCACAAAAATCAACGCAGTATCTGTCACCCTCAGTGCTGATTTCACTTCCCCTACAAAGTCCATAAAACCCGGAGTGTCTATTATATTAATTTTTCTGTCAACACCATCGGATCCTTTCCAGAGAGTATTCATCAGGGAAGAATTAATTGAAATTTGTTTTTCAATTTCATCCTTGTGATAATCACTAACCGTGTTTCCTTCTTCAATCTTTCCGAATCTGTTTATCACCCCGGATGCATATAGAATGCCTTCTGCAAAAGTTGTTTTACCGCTGCCTCCGTGTCCTACAAGTGAAATATTTCTGATATACTCAGGTTTGATTACTGCCATAAATAATTTTCTCTCCTTTTTCCCTAATTATTATTTTAAAAAATTGATTTATTAAATTTTTATTATGCTTAAACATTTTAAGTAAAGTTTCTGACACTTACAGGTATTTCGGGAATGTCCTTTTTAAACTGAACCTGAACGGAATCAAACGGGATTCTTACCCCTTTATCCTTAAATGCCTGAACAGTCTTTTCAATTACTTCGCTTTTAATTTCCATTAAATTCCTTGTTGCAATCGTTGCATCAACCCAGTAAAAAATTCTTAAGTTTGTGGAGCTTGATGAAAGCTCGTTTACAATTACAAAAGGCTTAGGGTCTTTCAAAACCTCACTTACGTCATAAATTCTTTCCAGAATTGCTTTTCGGGCGTTGCTTACATCATCATCATAATCAATTCCAACAATGAAATCAAATCTCCTTAAACCTTCCTTGTTATAATTTATAAGTGGATTATTAATTATCATGGAATTCGGAACGAAAACATCGTATCCTTCAAATGTCCGTATTGTAGTAGTTCTCAGATCCAGCGTAATAATTGTCCCGGTTATATTTTCCGTCACGATTATATCCCCGATTTTGAATGGTCTGTTTAATGCAAGAATGATCCCCGAAAGGAAATTTTCACCAATGTCTTTAAATGCAAATCCGATTATTATTGCCGATACGCCTGCCCCTGCAATAAGTCCCCCCGCAAGCGATGCGAGTCCGAGTATCTGCATTGCAATAATTATTCCTACAACAATAATTCCCCATTTAGAAACTGAGGTCAGAAAATTTGCCAATAACAAATCATCAATTCGGACCAGCAATCTTTTATTAATCAGTTTTGAAACTTTTTTTCCCATAAAAATGCTGATCAAAATAAAACATACAGCAAGAATCAGACCGGGAAGAAGAGAAATGAATCCGCTCCAGTACTTATTAATTATAGAAATGAATTCTTTTTCCAATTGATAATGTTAAAATGAGAAACGTCAAAATAATATTCATTTATAAAACATTAAAGTTACTTTATACAATTATTCAATATTAGTATATTTGTTAAAAAAATTAAATCTGTGCGAAAACAAATCCCCATTACAACACTCGGAATGCCGGTTCTGAGAAAAAAGACAAAACCGGTAACAAAAATTGACACAAAGCTTATTAATCTTGTGGAGAATATGTTTTACACGATGGACAATGCAGCAGGGATTGGTTTAGCAGCTCCTCAGATTAATCTTGATATCTCACTTGCAGTAATTGATATTTCCGGGACTAAAGAATTTAAAGATGAGAAGCCGCTGGTTTTAATTAATCCTGAAATTCTGGAAACTCACGGAGAAGCCGAGATGGAAGAGGGTTGCCTCAGTATTCCGGAGATTCGCGCAAAAGTAATCAGACCCGACGTTGTATATATTAAATATCACGACTTCGATCTGAATGAAGTCAAAATTGAATTAAACGGGTTTATGGCACGTGTAGCTCAACACGAAATTGACCATCTGAACGGTAAGCTTTTCATAGATTATCTTCCGGAAGAGAAAAAGAAAGAAATAAAGAAACAGCTTACACAGATCAGAAAAGGAAATGTAAATACCGATTATCCCCTGTATATTCATATCAAACATTAATTTTAATTTTTCATAATGAAGATTATTTTTATGGGAACACCTAAGTTTGCCGTCCCCTCTTTGAAAATTCTGCTGGAAAATGGATATGAAATTTCTGCTGTGGTAACTGTTCCCGATAAAAAAAAAGGTCGAGGACAAAATATTTCCGAATCAGATGTAAAAGAATTTGCTATGCAAAATAAACTGAACATTCTTCAGCCCGATGATCTGAACAGCGAAATATTCATATGTGAAGTAAAATCTTTAAATCCGGATTTATTTGTAATAGCAGCATTCAGAATTTTGCCGAAAGAAATTTTATCAATTCCGAAATTTGGCTCAATTAATCTCCACGCCTCCCTTCTCCCTAAATTCCGTGGCGCTGCTCCGATTAACCGGGCTTTAATTAAAGGCGAAAAGGAAACAGGAGTAACAACATTTTTTTTGAAGGAAAAGGTTGATACCGGAAATATTATTATTCAGGAGAAAATTAATATCGAAGATCAAGACAATGCAGGGACAATACATGACAAGCTGTCTGTTCTAGGCGCTGAAGTAGTCTTGAAAACTGTACGTCTGATCGAAAATGGGAATATTACTGTAACGGTTCAGGATGAAAGCTGTGCATCGGCTGCTCCTAAAATTTATAAGAAAGATTGTCTTATTAACTGGAATCAGGAATCTGCTAAGATTCATAATTTTATCAGAGGTCTATCACCATACCCTACAGCATTTTCTTATCTGGAAAATAAGATGGTTAAAGTCTATATGACCATGCTTACAGATAAAAAATCTGTGGACTATCCGGGTAAGTTATTGGTTGAAAACAGAAAATTATTTGCAGCAACCAAAGACTGTAATCTTGAAATACTGGAATTACAAACCGAAGGTAAGAATAGAATTAAAGCCGCTGATTTCATAAATGGAATTGATATTAAAAGAGAATTAATATTTTCAGATACAAAAGTAAACAACTTATTTAGGTAAAAAAAAAGATCCGGTAATTAACCGGATCTCTTATAATATATTAAAGAAGCTGATTTAATCCCGGAAATTTATTCAGTCATAATTGAATAAACATTTTCAGCTCCCGGAGGCTCAACTTTACATACAAATGCAACTGCATTATTATACACGAGCACTATATCTGATAAATCCACAAATAAGTCATAGTTCAAATCAGCTAAAACATAAGGTCCTGTTGCAAAGGTTGCACTTTCATTATATACATTCAAAATATCTAAAAGATCAACACAACCGTCTTGAATATCAATCGGTGGTCCTGTTACGTCTCCTGTATAAAGTGAAGCAGCTCCATTTATCAATTTACCGTTATTTCCGAATATTTGACTTAAACTTGAAGTAAAATTATAATTCAACGAATCCGAACTTGATGAAACAGGATTACTCCAAACCAAAACTGAATTTCTATGTTTTACCTCAATATAGTAAGGTTGATTCTGATCCCATGTGAAATCCAGATTTGTATATCCGTAAGCATATGAACCATTGTGTGCTGAATCAAGGTAAACATTAGATTCCTGTAAAATGGCATAAGGAGCAGATGTTGCATCTCTTATTAATATTGTAACAGTATCTCTAACCCTTGGTGAAGATCCAACAGGTGTGCCTTTACTTTGAAGTCCCTCTAATGCAATACAAATTCTCATAGGATTTTTTTCGCAGGGTCCCTTTAAATTATTCGGATCAGGTCCGAAAGCAATTGAAACTCCTCCTCCGGCTGTAGTATCAAATAATGGACCTGGAGTAATTACATTTCCGCCTGCATCTATGAAGGTATATTGAAGCCAATTTGCACCTGTTCCATCCTGAAGTCCTACCAGATATGGAATACTAATTACAGATGTTGTATTATCATGGCTAACTATGAGATTTGAATTCGGGGAACCTACATTATCAGGTACTAATTCAAGACAAATTTGAAAAGTTTCCCATTCAGTAGATAGTCCTCCAAAAAGAGGAGCTCTGTCATAAGTAATTATTATTCTGTTCTTAGCATTATCTACCTTATAACTTAATCTGTTTATTGGCTGAGAAGTATTTCCCCAGTTCAAATCATTCCATGCAGGATAAAGCGCGGGTCTGACTGTACCTCCCGGTAATCCTGCTGCCGGAGGATACCAGTTTCCCCCTCCCGGAGTATATGACGCAAACGCAATAATTCCATTTGTACCAACATATACATCACTATACAATACTCCCATAAACTTAATTTTCTTTAATCCTGTAATTCCTGATAATAACCAGTAACCATCATCAAGATCTCCGTTAGAAATTGGAACAGATGCAATATTGTTACTTACAAGTGTTGTACTTCCGGCTGTATCCACTCTGCAATAACTTGGCTGAGACGGTGCACCTGATGCATCGGGAGTTGAATTTGCAAAATAATAACCACCTGAAGTCGGACCGCCTCCACCGTAATTTGGCTGTATTACGGTAAGCGATTGTCTGACGGTATCATTTGATCTGTTCTGGTCTGTTGCTAATTGTGTATAAACAGTTACTGTGTAATTCCCCAATACAGGAGTATAAGAATCAAAATTTACATTTTGAGATGCCAGACTTGCAAGAGAAGTAACGGTTTTTGTACTGCTATATCCACCTGGAGATATAGTCATAGTTACGTTAAAGGTTTGAGTTGCAGCCCCGACATTTTTTACTGTAGCCTGTGGTGTAATGGGTGGTTCAGGCAATGCAATGCCGGTTGGAGGAGAATTTATTGATATTGATGCAACGTCATTTGTCAGGAGAGCACATGTAATACTGGAAAAAGTGATTCTCTCCGTAGTCCCAACGCCTACAGTTGTAAATCCCGCGACTACCCATGCTACGCTGTCACCTCTTCCCGCAGCTTTAAAGTTTGATCTTGCTTGTGAATTAGCTACCGTAGAATCCCACGACTCACAACCAGTATTAAACAAATATGTTTTATTGGTAAGAGTTGCTCCACCTATTGCACCACCGGTAAACATTACTCCTTTTCCTGCTCCTTTCTGAACAAAATAGGAAGCCATTCTGGTTACGTTACCTCCGGGATAATTTGCGATAGCTGACCATGTAATTATTAAATGATTGGATGGATCGATTGTGCCTTTATATGAATTTGCTATTCCGGCTATACCATCCCATCCGCCCGCGCAAATTATTTTATTTCCGTCAATTCCAAAACCCATCATAGCTGCAGCAAGTGGATAAGGTGTTGCCGCAGCGTAAGTATTTTGCCTGATATTATATACCTGAACATTATTTACTGTACTTGCACCGAATGTTCCCGCTCCTCCGCCAATCACATAAACAAGTGTATCATGGTATTTTACTACAGCAGCATCTGTAATAGCTACGGGCATTGCAGCAAGCGTCGTCACTACTCCGGTTCCCAGATTAATTTTCTGTGTAGATCCCAAAGTGTTTGTTACAATACCGGAACCGCCGAAGATATATATAACACTATCTCCATCATTAATTGCTGCACCGGCTGAGACATCCAGATTTAGTGATTGAGGCAGTACTGTCCATGTGTTTGCTGCAATATCGTATCTTGCTATGCTTCTTAACTGAGCTGATGTGCCTCCACCGCCGAACTGATAAACATATTCGGTTCCGCCGGGTCTTGCATATACACAAAAACTTCTTGATAAAGCATTTGGAGATGTTGCCAAAGTAGTCCATGCAGCGTTAATTGCTTCATTCGAGTAACTCTGGCCAAAGACCGTTCTATCGGGAATTACATTAGGATTCAGATCCCCGGAAATATCAATTTGGTTTTTTGGACTTGATTTCATTTGTTGTCCTTCAGCTCCGGTGTTCAGAATCAAAAGACAAACAAATAACAGAAGGGATAAAAGTTTTTTCTTCATTTCTTGTTCCTTTCTTTTTTTGGGTTAGTTAATGGATATTTATTAATACATTAATATGATTAAAAAAGAATAATTTAAAAAAATTATTCTTTTTAAAATTTAATTTGATAGTAACAATTTTAAAATAAACCTTAGAATCATTTTCAAAGAATACGTGAGCTCGGGAGAGTGATGTAATTTTATAATACAAATATAAATAATATCCTAACAAAATCCTTACATAATTAACCTCTGACTACATCAATTATTTAAAAATATCTATAAAATTGAATAAAATTACACTTTTTTGCGATGATGAGCAATCAATTCCAATCTGCTCAAAATGTAAATGCATGGTAATTCGATCAAAGAGATGACGGTGAAACTGGTGAATAAAAAAGTTTTATTTATCCCCAACTTTTACTTCATAGACACATTCTCCGTTTCCGTTTGTAAAAACTTTTTTAAAGGAAGAATTGCTGACACTATACGTTTTATTAAGAGTCTTAATGAAATCATGAATTCCATACTCCGTTATCTGCACAATAATTTTCCTGTCTTTCGGAATTATATTTTTTATGTCATCTGTCTCTGAAATGGTTTCAAATCTTTTTATCCAGGGATTATAAAACAAAACTTCAGGCTGTATTTTTCTCAGAACTGCCTGGTATCTATCCCTCTGGCTCCCGGCATAAGAAACCGCAAATGCAAGCGCGCATTGTTTGCTTGCGGATGAGTAAGTCGATACTAAAAAATTATCACGATAATTATCTTTTATATAATTCTCTATATTAAATGCTTCAGTTCTCTGGAAGACGGCAATATTGTAATTAATAATTATCTGATATGATGTCCACACGGAAATTAACAGAACTATTATCAGGTATGAGAAATTTGTTTTTAATTTATTGAAATGGAAGGAGAGTATTGGAGCGCATAATGAAAGTGAGAAAATCGATAACAGGAATGACGGAATCATATAATGCTGTCTGTATTGCTTTGAAACAATAATTATTTGAAAAGTAACTGCTATAAATATTGATGCTAAAAGTTTTAATTGTTTTCTTAACAAAACGTCATCTCCTTTTTCAATTTTTTGCCTTTTGAATACGTTTAATGCAAGAGTCATCAGTACAATTATGTAGGTGAAGGTAAAGAATGCATCTTTGGTAAAAATCAGTCCAAGATGATGGAAAAATTCAGATGAGTCAACAACCGTCGCCTCCCCTTGCCCGTAATGCCCGCTGTAAATTATTAAATTTGTAATCCATTCAGCGAACTGCGAGTAGTTAGATAATACCGGGAAAATAAAAATATGAAAGAGTATTAATGATGCTGCAATGAATACCAGCTTATTTTTTATGCCTTTGATAAGAAGTAACGGAATTAATACCATCGGTAAAAAATTTAATTTGGTCGCCATGCCAAGTGCAGTTACAATTGCAAATGAGAAAACTAAATCATAACTGAAGCTGTCTGATTCATTTTGTGAATTTGGTGAATATAGGTAATAAATAAAAACTGCAATTAAACAGAGAGATACTGCTATTAAAAAATTATCCGGAGTTACAATAATATACCCGTAAAAAATTTCCATTGATGTAAACGGAGTAAACTGTATCAGTAATGAATAAATAAAATTATCCGTCATTTTAAATGTGAAACATCCGAGTAAAAAAAGCAACACGGTATTTATGATTCCGAATATTTTGTTGATAACTTTGAGGTATTCTTCGGGTCGTGATAATACATCCTGAACAATGTCGGCATTGCTGCTGCTGATCAAATGATAAATTTTAATAATAACAGCACCCATGATCTGAACAGTCGTGCCCGGGTGATCAAAATGCCCGACTCCGTACCCGTTTAGCTGTGATAAATTCAATGAGCTGATAAGATATACATAGCTGGGATCATAAAAATTAAGATAGTAAGGTCCCTGACCTGTCTTGAGTAAATTTCCCGATATGAAAAACAAGACGGGTATGATAATTAAAAATAAATATTTATATATTTTTTTCAATTTTTTCAATTGCTGATTTACTGATCGCTAAAGATAAATTTCATAAACCGCTTCCTGATTTTTATTTTTTAAAATTAGATTCCAGCTTTTAACTTCGATCCCA
Source organism: uncultured Ignavibacteriaceae bacterium (assembly GCA_964399995.1). Taxonomy (GTDB): domain Bacteria; phylum Bacteroidota; class Ignavibacteria; order Tepidaquicellales; family Tepidaquicellaceae; genus JAGPCH01. The sequence continues at coordinate 15,177 of CAYNTN010000048.1, read as the reverse complement.
TAATTTTCTTTCAGCATTCCGGTAAACATTTCAATCGAAGTAACAGGCATAAGCTGAACAATAATTTTTTCTTTTCCCAAAAGAACTTTTCGAATGTCTGTTGTATCTGCTATCGAAAATAATTTATTTTCCCAGAAATTATGGAATATGTCTGAAGACGATTTCCCCGAAAAAACCTTCCTGTAAACCGGTTCTCTTTCCCCGCTGTATCCGTACATAAGACAGAGTGCAAGAGCAGAATTTTCATTTGCAGTGCCTACGCTTGAAATTACTGTTTCTGATTTTGAATAATCTTTTATGATACTATTAATCTTTAATGCCTCTGCCTTGAATTCAGATGCTTCACTTATTGAATTATTAATTTCATAAGCTGAAAATAAAAATACAATTACCGTTACGGCAGCAAAGATTTTAGACGTATTAACATTTTTAAAAACTTTAAATGACTTAAGAGTATAAGAAGTCAGGAAAGCAAGCCCCGCAACGCAAACCATAAGTGAAGGAATGATATAGTACTGAGCATACGGAAGATAATTTTTAGCAACAACTAAAATCTGAAAAGTCATTGTTACAAAAACTGCGATGAGAATTCTCTTTTCCTTTAAGTAGATTATTTTCTCATCTTCTGATACTTTAATGTGACGCATCAGCGACGTTAAAATCAATAATGTAAATATCAGTAAGTAAATTACAGCAAAAAAAATGTCTTTCGAAAAAATCAGAATAATATTTTTAAAGTACAGGGAGAAATCAAACATTGATAAACCGGTTTTGCCGTGAATACCGCTGTTAATTGTTAGATTACCTGCCCATCCGGCAAACTTTGAAAGGTTGGAAAGCGCTGGAACAAACAAAATAATAAAAACAAGTACTGTCGCTCCTGCAAATATCATTTTGTATCTAAGTCCTTTTAATACAATCAAAGGCAGAATACAAACCGGAACAAAATTTAGTTTGGATACCGAACCAAATCCGCATATAGCGGCAAACATCAGAGAAAGAGCTAGCATATGATTTTCTGAATCTTTGTCATACACAACGTAAAAGAGAATGCCCGTAATGCAAAGAACGGAAAGAATAATGAAATTTTCCGGGGAAACAATTACCAGTCCGTAAAATATTTCAAAAGAGATAAAAGGCGAAAGCTGAATAAGAAGGCTTTCGAAGAGATTTGAGGTCAGTCTGTAAACTAAAATTCCGAGAAGGTAAAGGGCAATACAGTTTATGAAAACAAGACATTTGTTTAAAATATTCAGATATAGTTCAGGGTTGGAAAAAACAATATCAAGAATCTGTGCATCCGATTTACCCCAAAAAATAATTTTCAAAATAACAGCACCGAAAATCTGCAAAGTAGTCCCGGGATGATCGGTATGCCCGATATTTTCAAATTCCATTAAGTTAATGGAATTCACAAGATAAACATATCCCGGATCGTAGTAATTCAGATAATACGGACCACCTGCTTCTTTAAATACAACCGCTGTAATAAACAGAAGCGCCGGTAATATACCGAACAAAATAATTCTACCGGACTTTTTTTGAAGTGTTTGATTCAAATAAAAAACTAATCGAAGGAAAAATTCTTACTCAATATAATATCAAATTTCCTAATATTTTAAAATACAATTCCTTAATATCAGAGATTCCAGTAACTATATGAATAATTAGAAAATCTAAGAAAATCTGTTATTAAATTTGACAAAAGTAGTTAACATCAACTATCAATTATCAATTATCAATTGTATTTCTTCCATACACTTAAAATGACCTTCGGGACAAGTGTCTCTTCCTATATGTGTGCATGGTCTGCAGCTCAGGTTATTAATTTCCAAAACCCTTGATTCCTTAAGCTGCGGAAAGAACCCGAATTCCTTTACAGTTGACCCGAATACAGCAATAACTCTCTTTCCCAATGCTTCACTCAAATGCAATACAGCACTATCATTGCTAATCACATATTCACTATTGAATAACACGTTTGCAAGATCTTTTATATCAAGCTTCCCGCATAAGTTCAGAACATTCCTGCACTTCGATTCAATATATCCGCAAATTATTTTATCATTAGCTGTATTATCACCAACAAGTATAACTCTTTTTCCATTAAGGTTATTTATAAATTCTATGAACTTCTCAGCCGGGTATGTTTTGGTAAAATGTCTTGATGCAGGAGAAACGACCATATAATTTTCATCTATTATTCTGCCTTTAGTAAACAATAATTCGGATGCAGTAAATTCATAATCAGCATCACTAAGCAAATCCTTAATTGTTAATAAATATTTTCGGTAAACTGGAATTATTTCCTTAAACATATTCACCTTAAATTGTACCAATAAAAATTTTTTAAAATTCTCCTTGAAATACCGGCGGATAAGTCTGGAATTAAGCAAACTGATATAGACACTCCTGAAGTTCATATGTAAATCAATTATTAGATCATATTTTTCATTTTTGATTCTCTTTCTTGTCTCTTTCAAAGATTTATCAGTATTAATAATTTTATCTACAAAAGGATTTAATTCGACTACATTATTGTAATTTTTCTTTGTAAGATAATGTATTACAGATTCAGGAAATTTCTCCCTGAGCTTTTTGATCAGAAGAAAGGAAAGGACTATATCCCCGAATGAGGAAAGCCGGATAATTAATATTTTATTAATTGATGGCAATGAAACCCTTTCAATTTCACTTATCTTCCTTTGTTGCTGCTTCTATCAGCTGGTGATTAAATTCATCAACTTTTATTTCACTGAAAAGCCTTTCAATAAACTCATGTCCGTATTTATTCAGAAAATAAGTTATGTTAAGAATTCTTTCCTGCAGAGTGCCGTCCGGATATACATATAGCATTACTTTCTGAAGTTGATTCGATATGACCTCACTTTGTTTTGCCTGAGCTGCGGAAAATTTTTCCTTTGAAGCATCAAGAGATTCTAAAAACTGCCTGTTCCTCTTTGTAAAAGATTCAGTCTGATTAACATCTATTCTGACAAGTTCCTTTTCATAAGTATAGAACAACCCGGTTAGTTCTTCCTTCATTTCTGAAAAAATTTCTTCAGCGCTAACAACCGAACTTTCCTTCAGCAGTTTCTTTGCCAGATCTTTTTCATAAAATATTTCATTAAATTTTATTTTGTACTTTTCCAGAAAACTCTTTACACGGTTTTCCATAATTGTAACAGACGTTCTCGGATAAATAACGGGCATCGTTATATTAAAAAATTTGTAGACCTCTTTAAACTGACCGAAGTAAGAAATTTCAGAAGGTCCTCCTATATATGCAACAGTTGGCAGCAAATAATCCTGGCATATCGGTCTTGTCACTACATTCCAGCTGAACCTTTCCGGATTTGATTCAAGCAGTCCATATAATTCCTCTTTGGAAAACTTTTGTCTCGAATGTTTTAAAGCATAAATATCATTTTCCCTCGGTTCAATCAAATACCTGTTCCCTTCATGTATATAAAATATATTGATCGGTTTCGGTTTTACCTGCACAGAATAATTCTGTTCAAGTTCTACTGAGGTATTGATGACTTTCTCACAAACCTGCGGCGAAGTATTCAGCTCCGTTTCAAAGACCGGTTTTAGAAGTTTCTTGACTGAATCATCCGTCGGATCAATTAATATCAACCCTTTATTACCGAGCAGTGAATTTAAGAATCTCGCAAAAGCTGATTTAACATCTGTTCCCGGCTTATAAGAATCTCTGACTATTTTAAAAAGGTTCTCACTGAAATCTGTTTTGTTAAAAGATGATTCAATTTCATTAATGAATGAATCTATAAATTCATCGAGGATAATACTTCCCGTTGGCTTTAAGTATTTCTCTTGTTCATGTCCCTTTTCAAAATACTTTATGTTGATAAGTTCATTCTCTTTTGAAATAATGTTAATATTATTGATCTCAAGAAAATCATGATCATCAGCTTCCAGCCAAAAAACCGGAACGAATTTGTATTCGGGGAATTTAGAATTCAGCTTTTCTGATAGTTGTATTGTATTAATCGCTTTGATAATTGTATAGTACGGTCCGCTGAGAAAACCAAGCTGCTGTCCTGTTACTACTGCAAATGTATCATGTTCATTCAGAAGTTTAATGTTTTCAAAAGTCTTTTGCTCAGAATTAAAGTTCTCATTTTGTTTTTTGAGAATTTCACAAATATCCTGCCTGAAAAAATTCTTTCCGGTTAAATAAGTTTGCTTCTTCAGATCGATGCATTTCAGAAGATCTTCATTGCTTCTGAAATCGTATTCATAAAAATTTTTTAAGTTTTCAAAATTTTCTATGTATTTTAGAAAGAGCTCGCTGTATGAAGGAAGCGAGTTGTAGGGAATTGCCATTTAGTGTACTTAATTTTGAGATAAATTAATCATTTATATCCTAAGATTAAATTTATTAATTTTGTGTATAACCAATTACAACCAATTACAAACTTATCCCAAATCATATAATGAAAAAAATCTTATTGTTTCTTTTTATTTCAATTTTTACAAATTCCTATTCAAATTATACAACTCCGGGCACCGGAGTAGTATGGGATCTCGACAGTCTCGTTGCATATTCCGGCGGGGACGTTACCCTTTCTTCGGATGAATATTTTTTTAATGATACAATTACCATCTCGGCAAGTGATACTGTATCAGTAATTACAAATGCAACCATGAAATTTGCTCAGGGAGTATTTGTTGACATTAACGGAGTTTTAATTGTTAATCCCCCCGACTCTGCTAAGATTACTGCACAGGATACAACACTTAAATTTCTCGGTTTGAAGTTTGAAGACTTCAGCGACGGATCTTATCTTAAGAAGCTGATCTTTGAATATGGGAATTCCATCCGGATGCTGAATTGCGACATACTCATCGACAGCTGCATAATTAGATATAATACTCTTGTTAGCTCATTCGCGAGCGGTGCAATTTCATTTTTCGGCTCAAATTCTACAGTTTCTAATTGCAAAATTTTCCGTAACAGGAGATCCGGTTTGATTTCTGGATTGACAACAGCAAATCCATCTTCTCCAAAAATTTTGAACAACGAAATTTATGAAAATAATGTAAACAATGAAAATTATCCTCAGATAAATTTAGGAAATTCAAACTCTAACCCTTTAACAATAATAGGAAATACTATTACCGGATTTTTTGATAACGCAGGAGCAATTGGTGTATCATCTTTACTGGGATCAACTCCGAACGCAATTATTGAAGGTAATATTATAAAGCACAACAGATATGGAATAACTATACTTGGAGGTAATGCCAATGTTTATATCAATAATAATATTATCGACAGCAATAATATTCAGGGAAATCCTAATCTCGGAGGAAGCGGTATTAATTTTAACGGAAGTGCAACTCAAAATTCTATTGTAACAAGAAATATCATAAGAGGAAATTTATGGGGCATTACAATTCAAAACACTGCAAAGCCCAACTTAGGTGACCTGTCAAGCCCTGATACAACAGACATTGGTCTGAATGAAATTTATGACAATATGAATACGGGAACAATTTATGACCTCTACAACAATACTCCTGACTCCATTAAAGCTGAAAATAATTATTGGGGTACGGGAAATATTGATTCTGTTGAAGCTCACATATTTCATAATCCGGATAACCCGGCTCTTGGATTCGTAGATTACCTGCCAATCAGAAGTATAATCCTGAATTTAAATGTCGGTATGGAAGGTCTTGTCCGGGTATCGGGGAGAATGGGAAGAACAGATTCAGTAGATGTTTATCTACGAGAAACTTCTGCTCCTTATGCAATAATAGATTCTTCAAGAGGACCAATTGACTCTGCGTTATATTCCGGAATGTTCAGCTTTACTTACGCACCGACTTCAAATTATTACATTGTCGTAAAGCATTTTAACAGCATCGAGACATGGAGTCGTGCAGGTGGAGAGTATCTTGTATCCGACGGATTGCCCGGTTCATTCAGCTTTATTGATTCTTCATCAAAAGCCTACGGAGATAATACAAAACTGACAAGAGGAAAATACTGTATGTACACCGGTGATGTTGAACAAAACGGATATGTTGATCAGACTGATCTTCTTTTAATTAATACAGATTCGGATAATTTTGTTACCGGTATAAGAGTTCCTACTGATCTGACCGGTGACGGAGCCGTTGAACTGAGGGACATACTGAGATGCTATAATAATTCGACTCTTTTTGCGAGAACAGTATCGCCTTTAAATCCTTGACAGAAAAATTTAAAAGAAAGCCGGAGATATTTTTCTCCGGCTTTTTCTTTAACAATACGTATTAATTCGGATTAATAACTTAAGGCTTTTTGACTTCAACGAATAAATAAGAATTATTATATGTAATCAACAAGTCTGTTAAGTCAACAAGTTTATCGCCTGTTACATCCGAACTTACATAACCGGTTGCAAAACCGGCAACGTCATTTGATACGCTCAGTATATCAATTGTTTCCACATAGCCATTCTGATCAACATCTCCGCTGTAAATACCAAAGACCAGCGGGGAAGAATCAACCTGTGTCAAATTATTAGAATACGCCTGGCTTGATGCGTTAGTGAAATCGTAGCTCATTACTGATGCTGCTACAAATGGCTCACCGCCTGATTTACTCCATGTCTCAATTGAATTTCTGTGCTTTACTACAATGTAATATGTACCGCTTGGCTGTGTGAATGAGAAAGATCCCGTAAAAGTCACTGAATCTATTACCGAAACGGAAGAATCAATTACATTGTAAGGAGTTATATTTGAATGCAGGTATGCAGTCACAGTATCACGCATATTGAGCTGCTGAGTTGATGTGTTATAAAATCCTTCAGGTAGAACTTTGATGTTCAAAGTAGACGAAGGCAAGCCATTGCATGATGAAGGCACAGGCTGGAATCCAATCGTTGGAAGATCATTATCCGTTCCGTTAGTTAAATACGGAGCATAGTTTACAGGACCGGATATTCCTGCCGCAATGGTTGTATTATCAGTAGTTCCATGCCAGTTACACGTACCGTTTTGTTGAACACCGGTCTGATTGAAAAATGAATAAGTATTTCCGCTCAGATCGTTATCATTTACAATGCCGTTCAATGTAGCCCCGGCATCTTTGTAAAAGTAAATTGCTGCATCCCATCCATTCACTTTATTTTCAGTTGCTGTTGCATTAAGCGTTTCGGTACCAAGTGCGTCCATTTCTATACCTGTACCGTTCGTGCCGTCACTTGTAAGTTCATTTCTGTAGATAGATGTTGTGATGCTTGAATTGTCAAGTAAATTTTTTGTATTCTTATTTGCATTTCCAATTACATCAAACGGATCGGATTTAACACGCGGCTCACCACCCGGATCAGCATCAATTCCCCAATAGGATGTTGTACCTGTGTTTACTGCGGTTGCATTAATTGTGTTTTCACTGATGAGTCCGCCGACATCAATGTAATAAATTCCCATCTGACATCCGGTAAGTGAATTGCCTGACGTTGTATCCGGACCTGAAGGCTGGAACAACAGTATTCCGCATGATACTACTGTTGAAGGTATATAAGAAAGTCCGCTTATGTTGTTGTACCTGAGTGAACCTGCAGCGCCTGAACTTAACTGAATTCCGTTTTGTGCAATAAAGCTGACCGGACCTGCACCGGTAATTGTATTGCTGTCAGCCTTTACAGTCAGATCCGCACCTGCAAATACAGTTGCATTCTTCTGGAAGTCATAAATATTATTTCCAGTTACATTAAGAGTGCGGGCAGTCCCATTGTCTGAGAAAGCATAAATTCCCACGCCTGCCTGTACTCCATCTATAGGAGTATTCCTTATTGCTTTAATCTCACAGTCAATTACTGAACCGCCTGCATTTCGGAAAGCGATTCCCTGGAACCTGTTGTTGGCATTTCCTTTACCCGCGCCATCTACTGTCAAATCTTTTATGACTACATCGGAAGTATCATGAACATAAATTACAGGCTTGTTCAAAGGACCAGTAGAGAAAGATAACGGCAATACATTCGGAGAAAGAATTGTAGTAAGTCCGCTTCCCTGCCCTGCAAGTGTGACTGCTTTATGAATTTCAACCTGCTCAGTGAATACATGAGCGCTGACATTCAATATATCATTTGCAGAAGCATCATCAACTGACCTCTGAATCTGTCCATAAACAATGTTTGTCTGTGAAGTGTTATCTATTCGCTTGTCATAAACATTCAATCCGCTCGGAACAGTATTCGGTGAACTATGCGAGACATGAATGTAATTTACATTAAATGTATTCGCATTATAAATCACTCCTGCATTTGAATCATATCCAAACCCGCCGCCGTCTGTAAGGAGCCCGACTTCATTTCCGTTCATTGTATTTGCAAGCGCGCCTGCTCCGCCGATTGTAGTAGCATTTCCCGTCGGTACATTCGAAGCATTTACTCCAACCCCTGCCAGCAATATTCCGCTTGCTGCATCAGATGCCGGACCGTTGTACTGGTTACCTGTCACTGTATTACCGGTGATAGTTCCGTATGCTCCGTATCCGAATTGAATTCCGTTCTGTCCGTTTACATGCTGGATTGTCTGACCGGTTACGATATTGTTCGTTACTATTCCGTGTGTATTCAGTTCGTTGATAAGTATTCCCGTTTTCTGATAATCTTCAATGACATTATCCGAAACAGTTATAGTCTGATTCAGGCTGACATCATAAGTATGATTTGCAAAGAAAGCATTTCCTGACTGAACTCCGCTGTAAACAGCATCACGGACACCTGTGATCCTGGAATTCGTAAAGCTTCCGCTTGCTTCAAAATAATATACTCCTGAGAATTTAGCTCCGCCTCTTCCGTCACCGTCAACTCCAATATGTCTGATATCAACTGTAGTGGTAGAATCACTTACATAAATTATCGGGGTATGATCTGATGCATTTGCATTTGCCACTGTTGTCATTACCACCGGTGCTTTAATTACGGCTGCGCTTGTTCCTGCACTGTCGGCTCCGATAACAGTCAGTGATTTATTAATGCTGACCTGCTCCTGATACGTACCTGCATCTATGTAAATTGTATCGTTGGCATTTGCAACTGAGACTGCATGTGAGACCGTTAAGAATGGTAACGCAGGTGTACCCGGATTAGCATTGCTGCCGGTTGCGGAAGTAAATACATCTCCTGAAACTGAATTGTCATTCACATAATATGCAATGATTGGAAATCCGTTACATGATCCGGGTACCGGCTGGAATCCTGCTGTCGGCAGATCATTATCAGTACCGTTTGTCAGATAGGGTGAATAATTTACTGCGCCTGATATCTGAGCGGCAATGACAAACTGGTCAGTTGAACCGAACCAGTTACATGTTCCGTCCTGTGTTACTCCCGTGAGATCATACAGTGCAAATGTATTTCCGCTGAGGTCATTATCATTTGCTACACCGTTAAGAGTTGCACCGGCGTCTTTATAAAACACAACTGCCGCGTCCCATCCGTTTACTTTATTTTCTGTAGCTGTTCCGTTTAATGTTTCAGTTCCTAATGCATCCATCTCTATACCTGTTCCATTCGTTCCGTCACTCGTTAATTCGTTTCTGTAAATATTTGTAGTAATAATGCTCCTCGTTCCTGAATTCTTTCTGTTTATCAATTCTTCATCATCAAACGGCTGAGGTGTAACTTTCGGCTTATCACCCGGATCAGCATCAATTCCCCAGTATGAAGTAGTTCCTGTATTTGCTGCTGTTGCGTTTATTGTATTTTCATTAATGTCCCCGCCTACGTCTATGTAATAAATTCCCATCTGACATGCGGTCAATGAGTTCTTTGAAGTTGTAACAGGTCCTTCCGGCTGATACAACAGCACTCCGCAGGATACAACTGTAGAAGGAATGTATGAAATATTACTGATTGTATTATTACTTACTGAGCCTGCTGCTCCGAATCCTAACTGAATGCCATTCTGCGCTATGAAGCTTACAGGTCCTGCACCGGTGACAGTGTTGCTGTCAGAATTAGCCGTAAGATCAGCTCCGGAAAATGAAGTACCGTTCTTCTGGAAATCAAATATATTGTTTTTAATAATTTCCAGAATCCTCGGATTCCCGTCATCTGCCTGTGCAAAAATTCCAACACCTGCCTGCACTCCGTCAATAGGAGTGTTACGGATTGCTTTGACATCACAATCTCTGATTGTTCCGCCAGCATTTCTGTATGCGATACCCTGGAATCTGTTATTGGCATTTCCTTTTCCTGCACCGTCAACGGTAACATCTTTTATTATAACAGGCGATGCATCATGCACATAGATCACAGGCTTATTGACACCTGAAGTAGTGAATGACAATGTTAAAGTATTAGGCGATACAATGTTTGTCGTTCCGCTTCCCTGACCATCAACAGTAAGCGCTTTATTAATTTCAAGCTGTTCAGTGAAACTGCCCGGTCCTACATTCACAGTAAATCCCGGTGATGCTGCATCAATTCCTCTCTGCACTGACGGTGTTGTGATCGTTGGCAATACAAAGCTATTTGCAGTTACATAATCATTGTTCGATTTTACCAACACAAACCCAAGTCCTCCGTCATCTATCCTATGCTGAATTTTGTCTTCAAGAGAAAACAGATTTGTAAGCGACATCGCCGCAGGTAGTTCCAGACCGGCTCCGACATTGTACCTGTTGTTGATACCGTCTGCATTCAAAGTGACTTTACCTTTTGTGGAAACGTATGTACCTGTCCAGACCGGGTCACCGGAAGTGGAAGTTGTTTCATTATTCAAACTGACAAATTTACTGACATTGTTATTGAAATCATTTTCATTGCCTGAACTTCCCAATGTAACTGAGCCGAAGGATGAAATATTATCCGAGTTGGCAAACTCAAGAGAAATTCCTGCCTGACCTAATGCTGTGTTTCCGTTGAAAGTATTGTTTATAATATCAGCTCCGCTGGCAAAGGCAATCTGCGGCGCTGTTGTGCGCTGCTTCGTATCAATTCTTATCGAACGGAAATTTACAGCTGTAGGATCAGGTGTAAATGTATTATTATCTATTGTTACATTATCCGATCTTCCTGAGAATATTCCAAAGTTCACATAATTCTCAAATGTGTTCCCTGTTATGTTCAGGTTTGCACCTGCGTTAGTAATATTTTTCAGTTCAAGTAATGCAAAGTCAGTCCCGGATCCGAAAGCATTTGATACGTTGCAAACATTATTGCTGAAGCTGTGAGTACCTGTTCCGGGTGAGTTTATTTCAGCATTACCGAATAATGAATCACCGGTAATGTTCAGAATTCCTCCCTGAATATCACCGGACTGTATTGAATAAAATCCTTTGATATAGCTGTTCTTCCAGTCACCATAACAATTGAATGTTCTTACTCCTCTGCCCAATGGTGAAGTACCTGTATGTTCAATTTCATTACTGTCAAGATTTACCTGATCGTATAATACTCCGCCGAAAGTTCCGACCTGAATTCCAAAGCTGTTAAATAAAGGAGCACCGGTTGTAGCTGTTCCAAAGATACTGCTGTTCTTCACAGTCAGATTATTAAAGCTTCCCGATGTTGCTGCTCTGATTCCCGTATTGACTGTAGTCTGATTAAAATGAACAGTTAAATTATTTATTGTCACATTAGGTGCTGTCACAGAAATTGCCTGACCTGTTACACCTTCGACAACCGGCTTAGGATTCGGAGCTCCGCCGTTTCCTACAATTGATAATTGCTTGCTAATGACTACACTTTCGTTATAAGTACCAAGTCCTACATTGAGAACGTGACTGTTCAGAGTCTGAGCATCATCAATAGCTGATTGAATTGAACAGAAAGCTTCTGTTGTATTTAAATTTGTTACAAGACTTCCTGCACTTGCACCGACATCCCTAGTGTTTAATGTATTGGTTAAAATATTTCCTGTAAGAATTATACCGCATGTTTGTGGTGAATTGCCTCTGCCAAAATATGTATCAGCTAAATTACTTTGATCACCGTCTCCCGGATAAGGCAGATGTCCTGCCTGTCTCTGAATTCCCACATCGCAGCCGCTGACTGTATTTGTACTTACAGTATGGTTCATACCTTCTACTACTATCCCGAATCCGTCGCTCGTGCTTGGCTGCACATATCCCGAAACTGTGTTGTTCTGAATTACAACACCTGTGGGAATATCTACATTTCCTGCAAGAACCGCTCTTCTGAATGCTGCAATACCGGCTATGTCTCTGTTGTCAACTATTGCAAGTGTTCTTGATACATTATTATTTTCAACTACAACTCTTCCGGGACCTGTTGCTAATCCCGATCCGTTTGGATTCTTTATTTCAATTCCGAACCTTCCGTTGTTCAAAAGTGTGTTGCCTTTAACAAGATTTTCTCCCGGACCCTGTAATCCTACTATTCCTATTCCGTTATCAAAATTATCGTGAATGTTATTGTTTTCAAAAGTAACTCCCGAAGCCTGTCCGTCCTGAAGCTCGACTCCGCAGCAGTTGTTATTAAAGACTTCACAGTTTGTAATTGAAATATTTTCTTTCAGTCCGTTCCATATAACTATTCCTCTTGCTCCTGTTGTATGACCGGATGAAGTAACTGAATCTATTGTAACTGTATTGACCGGACCGTTTGCATAAAATCCGCTGCCGCCAACATTGTTCTGAATAATTACGCCTCTTATAAGCAGATTATTATTTCCACCGATTCCATAAATACCTGCATCGGTATTGCCACCTGCTCCTGCAAAATTCTGAACGGTTAAATATTTTACAGTAACACCTGTAACTCCGTTATTGATCTGAATTCCTTTGCCTGTTCCCGCAAGTCCTGTCCCGTCAACTTTACAGTTCACTTTATCAACTCCCTGTAATGTCAGAGTCTTATCAATCACAACTCTTTCATTGAATGTATATTCAGCGCATTCAATTACATCCGAAGGATTAGCCGCTGCAATCGAAGAACCTATTGTCATGAAATATGTATTCTGAGTAATGTTGTGTACAGGTAAGAAGAATGTTAAATTTCCCAGACACAGATTGTCAGGTTTATGATACAGCATTGTTTCTAAAGATGACCTCTCTGCAAAATTCATTGCAGACGGAAGCTGTAATCCTGAGCCTACGTCAAAATTATTGTTCTCTATGTTTACATCATTTGACCAGCAAGCCATCGTAGTTACAGCTCCTGCACCTACACCGATGAGTGAAGTGTATGCAGGGAATGTTGAGCCGCTGCTGACGCCGGTCTGAGCATCGAGATAAATAAAGTTCTGTATGCCGCTGTTGAAAATGTTTTCATTACCTGATGAACCGACTGTAAATGTTCCGAATGATGCTGCATCGTTGTCGTGATTGTGGAAGCTCAGAGCTGTTCCGCCTAAGGTCCCTGAATAGTTGAAAGTATTCCTTGTCAGAACAGCTCCGGTTGTTACTTGCAGAATTGTATTGGAGTTGGTGGTGATGGATTTAGTATTTATGGCGATGTGATGGTAAGTTGTTGAATTCGCCAAAGGAGTGAATGTATTACTGTCTAAAGTAATTGTGTTGTAATTTTCAAGACTTACTGCCCACAGGTGGTTTGAAAAAGTATTCCTGTTTACAAGCGTTGTCTTGAAGTTATAATTATTTTTTATTCTCATAACTGCTGCTCCCGGTGCTGAAGTATTTGCGAATGTTGCATCGAAAACATTATCGGAAACGGTCAGTACACCGGCTCCCGCATTCATATCAGCAAGCTCAATTCCTCCGCCGATGAATAAATTATTCTTAAAGTCTATGTTGCCGTTGCTTCCGAATCTGCCGAGTAAATCGTGATTGATTGACTGAAGTGTATTGTTGTTAAATGCTCCGCCTCCTTCATCAAAGGATACTCCCGATCGGAAATATCGCGGCTGTCCGAATCCGTCATTCAATACTCCGGAAACTGTATTCCCCTGAACAATTATATTATCTACTCCGCCTGCTGCTATACGGTAGTTTGTCGGTCCGCCGTAGTTAATGCTGATCGCATTTCGGTTGCCATACGAACCAAAACTGGCTGCTGCACTTGATCCGTAAGCTTCTATTGAATCAGTGTTTATATTAATATTATCTATATCCGTACCACTTGCGATGATCGCACTGTTGAGCTTTGTCATGTCAACTCTCATCCGCATGTTTTCAAGTGTCACATTAGGAACTGATACATCAAATATTGCCGGCTTGCCTGATACTGTTCCCGTAAAGTCAACAACAGGTTTTACGGCACCGACTCCTTTAATAACAACACCTTTGTTCACGAGTACCTGTTCGTAATAAGTACCTTCTGTTACTTCTATGACATGTCCGTTAAGTGTCTGCGCGTCATTAATTGCAGACTGAATGGAACAGAAGTCTTCGGATGAATTCACATTTTGTACAAGTCCGCCGGCACTTGCTCCGACATCTCTTGTGTTCAATGTATTAGTTAAGATATTTCCTGTTAATATTATTCCGCATGTTTGCGGTGAATTGCCTCTTCCGAAATATGTATCAGCTAAATTACTTTGATCACCGTCTCCCGGATAAGGCAGATGTCCTGCCTGTCTCTGAATTCCCACATCGCAGCCGCTGACTGTATTTGTACTTACAGTATGGTTCATACCTTCTACTACTATCCCGAATCCGTCGCTCGTGCTTGGCTGCACATATCCCGAAACTGTGTTGTTCTGAATTACAACACCTGTGGGAATATCTACATTTCCTGCAAGAACCGCTCTTCTGAATGCTGCAATACCGGCTATGTCTCTGTTGTCAACTATTGCAAGTGTTCTTGATACATTATTATTTTCAACTACAACTCTTCCGGGACCTGTTGCTAATCCCGATCCGTTTGGATTCTTTATTTCAATTCCGAACCTTCCGTTGTTCAAAAGTGTGTTGCCTTTAACAAGATTTTCTCCCGGACCCTGTAATCCTACTATTCCTATTCCGTTATCAAAATTATCGTGAATGTTATTGTTTTCAAAAGTAACTCCCGAAGCCTGTCCGTCCTGAAGCTCGACTCCGCAGCAGTTGTTATTAAAGACTTCACAGTTTGTAATTGAAATATTTTCTTTCAGTCCGTTCCATATAACTATTCCTCTTGCTCCTGTTGTATGACCGGATGAAGTAACTGAATCTATTGTAACTGTATTGACCGGACCGTTTGCATAAAATCCGCTGCCGCCAACATTGTTCTGAATAAT
>CAYNTN010000047.1:0-29882 GCA_964399995.1 uncultured Ignavibacteriaceae bacterium | reverse complement strand
TTGAGTAAGTTGAGTAAGTTGAGTAAGTTGAGTAAGTTGAGTAAGTTGAGTAAGTTGAGTAAGTTGAGTAAGTTGAGTAAGTTGAGTAAGTTGAGTAAGTTGAGTAAGTTGAGTAAGTTGAGTAAGTTGAGTAAAACTTACTCAACTTACTCAACCACTCAACCACTCAACTTACTCTACCGCTCTACCACTCAACCAAACTCACAGCCACTTCGAAATCATTTCCCCGATAAAATATCCAATGAGTGCAATTCCGATTCCTACAATAAACATATCAAACCCGCTTCTGAACAATCCTCTTCCCGTAAATATGCTTCTTGCAGCACCGACTACAAAGTGAGCAATCATTGAAACGATAAAAGATGTCCAGATTGCAATTGCACCTTCAAAAAAAAGAAACGGTGCAACGGGAATCAGTGCTCCAATAGCCGTTGCAAGTCCTGTTATCCACGCTTCTTTAAACGGACTCGTATTTGTCTCGCTTATTCCAAGCTCTTCCCTTACACTCTCTTTCAAAGCAAGTTCAGGGTTTTTTATAACTTCATTAGCCAACCTCCCTGCTTCATCTTTCTTCATTCCCTTTGCCTGATATACTAATGAAAGCTCTTCTGCCTCGAGTTCAGGCATCAGTCTTATTTCCTCGGCTTCCATTTTCTTTTCATGCTCATATACTTCCCCCTGGCTTACAGCTGCTAAATAACCTGATGACGCCATCGACAAAGCATCTGCAAGCATCCCTGAAATACCCGTTATCAATATAATATGCGGCTGAACGCTTGCTCCGACTACTCCTGCTATCAAACCAAAATTCGCCGTGAGACCGTCATTAAAACCGTATATGACATTTCTTAACACACCACCCGACTCTATCTGATGCCACGACTCTCCTTCAGACTCCAGCAATGCAGTAAGTTTACCCGAATGTTCTGCAGAGTCTTTCGCAAGTCTGAGAGCTATATCTTTTGTCTGTACAGAATCACTGGTATTATATAAGCCAAGATATGATTTTACTTCGAGTCCTTCCTCTCTTAACATCATCTTGGAAAGAAGTCCCGATCCGAATGTATCCGCAATCCACCCAAAAAATTTCGCTCTGCCTGAGGGTTTCAGATCTGTTATATTAATATTATTTTTACTGAACAATTCAAGCCATACTTCCTTGTGCTTATCTTCTACATCTGCAAGCTGCAGGTAAATATTCTTTTTTGTCTCATTCTTTTCAAGATTTCCGAGGATCCTGTACAAATATGCAGCATCAGCTTCATCCTGAAGATGGTGATTCCAAATTGCGAGAGTATCTTTATTAATCATATTTTGTAAGAATATTTTTAGAGTTTATATGAACAATACATTCTATATCTTTACAAAAATTATATTAAACTTAATTATTTCCCATGCTAAAATCCTTATTATTTGTTTTACTCTCAGCTTTCGTTTTTATGACAGGTTGCTCTAATGATGATGATCCGGTGACACCAAATAATCCTACTACCGGTGAAGTTTTGCTGGCTGAAGTGTCTTTTGATTCCGTAGGAAGTATTGGCAGTTCCACCCGAATTGTTACGATTACCTCAAGTACACTGAACTTTACCGACAGGGACAGCGCAAGGATCTCATTTTTTTATTCAGGTGAAAATAACAGTGTTGCATCACCTATGATAATTTATTATAAAATAAACGATTCAACCAATGTAAATATTTTCAGCAGTACTTCTCTTGCACCATCTGTTGCTGAACAGTTTATTAATGTTACAATTCCATCGCCAAGAGTTAATTCAACATTCTATTACAAAATTTCTACATTAATCAGCTCTCCCGGTTTTTCTTATTTCAAATTTCGTGATTTGAAAATTTACAAAAAATAAACGGAGTTTATGAAAACCATTCTTTAAATGTTTCAAAAAGCAAATAAGCATTAAAGCAAATTATTATAATGCTGATTGCAAAGACTGTGTATTTGAGCCAGGACTTATTCACGAACTTACCCATCTTTCTTTTATCACTTGTAAACTGAACCAATGGAACAACAGCAAAACTCAGCTGCATTGATAAAATTACCTGGCTTAATATCAAAAGACTCGTAGTACCTTTTTCACCATACAATAATGTAATAATAAAAGCCGGTATAATAGCAATCAATCTCGTTATAAGTCTTCTCATCCATGGCTTTAATCTGATGTTTAGAAAACCTTCCATTACTATCTGCCCGGCTAATGTCCCTGTTAAAGTTGAGTTCTGTCCTGACGCCAGTAACGCAATTGCAAACACAGTGCTTGCAAGACTTACACCCAGCATAGGTGTTAGTAACTTATACGCATCAGTAATATCAGCAACATCCTGATAACCGGTTGTATAAAAGGTTGCAGCAGCTACAATTAATATGGCGGCATTAATAAAAAATGCCAGGAATAATGAAACTGTAGAATCTATTGT
The DNA here is from genome assembly GCA_964399995.1 of uncultured Ignavibacteriaceae bacterium. Classification (GTDB taxonomy): domain Bacteria; phylum Bacteroidota; class Ignavibacteria; order Tepidaquicellales; family Tepidaquicellaceae; genus JAGPCH01. Next base: position 27,449 of record CAYNTN010000047.1, on the reverse strand, counting down.
TGCAAACTTTACAGCCATCTTTTTCCCGACATCATTTCTGTCAAATTTTCTTGTCTGTACAATACTGGAATGAAGATATAGATTGTGAGGCATTACTGTTGCACCGAGAATCCCGATCGCTATGTACAGCATATCCGGATTATATACAATTTGAGTGCTTGGGATTAAACCCGCAAGGATGGGAAATAAATCGGGTTTGGAAATAATAATCTCAAAAGTAAAACATGAAAGTATTACAGCTATTAATCCTGCAACAATGCTTTCCAGATATCTGAACCCTTTGTACTGGAATATTAGAATTACAAGGACATCAATTACTGTGATCAGCACCCCGTAAACTAACGGAATTCCAAAAAGCAAATTTATGGCAATAGCTGACCCAATAACTTCTGCAAGGTCGCATGCTGCTATTGCTATTTCACATAGTACCCATAATATAAATGAAACCGGCTTTGAATAATTATCTCTGCAGGCCTGCGCAAGATCTCTTCCTGTGACAATGCCGAGCTTTAACGAAAGATGCTGGAGAAATATTGCAAATATATTTGAAATTAAAATAACGCTGATTAATGTATATCCGAATCTGGCTCCGCCGGCAAGATCAGTTGCCCAGTTACCGGGGTCCATATAACCTACTGCAACCATCAACCCGGGTCCTGCAAAAGCAAATAATTTTTTCCAGACAGAACCCGATACTGGTACATTGATACTTGAAAATACTTCCGGAAGCGAAGGCGTGGTCTGATTTCTTTTCCAACCATCTAATGAAGCAGGTACATTCAAATCAACATTCTTTATTTCATATTTAAATTGGTTCATATCATTAAACCCCTCACTTACAAGCTTATTAATCTAGCCCTTTTGTAAAAAAATATATTTTAAAGTTTTTTCACAAATGAGAAAAATAATTTTAGCTAATCAGTTTTCTTTGGTATCGGTGACCCATGCGGGTCTTGTTTCGGATGTCCGAGTTCTTCATCTATTTCGGCAAGCAGGTCATCTGAGAGAATATGTTCATATTTTTCGGCATCCTGATGTATATCTTCTATATTCACAATATGCTTTTCAGAAATATATGTTTCCCACAGTCTGTGCGAACGAACCAATCTCTCTGCTGCTTTTTTCCCCTTATCGGTAAGTTTAAAACTACCGTTTGAAACTTCTATCAAATTCATTTTCACTATCTTATCCAGAGACTGATTTATTTTGTTTCTTGAAATTCCAAGATTAACCGATAACGATTCAGCCAATACAGTTACTTCACTGCCGGACTCACCCTTGCTGATTTGCTTTATTATATCTTCGATCAGATTTATTCTGGAATTATTTCTCCGCCTTAAACTTTTAATAACAATCCCTTCTTTCGGGGAAAACAAAAACGCCATTGAAAAGAAAAATACTGAAACCAACACAATCGATGCTCCTGAAGCAAAATTAAAATGATATGATAAGTATAAACCAATAATTGATGACATTACTCCGAAAAAACATGACAACAGCAGCAACCTTTTTAATTTATCAGTTAATAAAAATGAGGTTGCAGGCGGAGTAATCAGCATTGCGATGATAAGTATTACACCGACAGACTGAAGCCCGGCTACAATTGACATTGATAAAAGTGTCATTAAAAAATAATGAACAACTGCGGTTGAGATTCCGATAATGTGTGCCATCGTAGGATCAAACGAGGTTACAAGAAGCTGCTTATAAAACAGTACAACTGAAATAATAATGATAACTGTTATAATTGAAGAAAGCAAAAGATCAGAATCTGATACTCCGAGTACATCACCGAATAGATACGATGACAGATCTATATGAACCTGTTTTAACTGCGATACTAAAAGTATTCCAAGTGCAAATGCACCGGTAAATATTATTCCAATTGATGTATCTTCCTTTATCTTTGAGTTTCTTTCCACAAAACTGATTAATATTGAAGTAAGAATGCCTGCTGCCAGAGCTCCGATGAAAAGACTCAAAGCACTTTTTCCTGCTACCATGAATCCGATCACTACTCCGGGAAGTACTGCATGCGCTAGCGCATCTCCTATCAGCGACAGTCTGCGAAGCATTATGTATGTCCCGATCAGCCCGCAGCTTATTCCTACCATCAAAGATGCAATCAGCGCCCTTTGAATAAATTCATATTGAAACGGCTCCGTAATATATTTTGTAATTATCTCCATTACTTACTTATATTATAAATTGTCAACTGCCAACTGTTAACTGTTAACTGCTAACTGTTGCTCTGCTTTTTGAAGTATCGTCAGCTGCCCTCCGTAGGTTTTATGAATCATTTCCTCCGTAAAGACTTTAAAAGTATTTCCGTAAGCAATCAGTATCTGATTTATTAGTATTACACTATCAAAATATTCTTTCACTTTGCTTAAATCGTGATGAACTATCAGAATAGTTTTCCCTTCTGATTTTAATTCCTTAATAAGATTAAAAATGGCGGTTTCAGTTTTAGCATCAACTCCTACAAACGGTTCATCAAGAAAATAAATATCACTTTCCTGTGCTAATGCACGAGCTAAAAAAATTCTTTGCTGCTGTCCCCCGGAGAGGTTTCTGATTTGAGTATTCGAATACCTTTTCATTTCGACTTTCTCAATGGATTTTCTTACAATTTCTTTGTCGGCTTCCTTCGGACTTCCGAATAAACTAATGTAAGGATAACGTCCCATCATCACAACTTCAAAGACATTAATGGGAAAATCCCAATCGAACTGCTCTTTCTGAGGAATGTATGCGACTCTTTTCAGTGAATCTTTTACAGGGTCTCCGAAAATCTTCACTTCACCTGTATCAGCCGGAAGCAAACCAAGAATACCTTTAAGCAGTGTGGACTTACCGGCTCCGTTTGGTCCGATAATACCGATTATGCTCCCTCTCTCAATTTCGAGGTTAATTCCTTTTATAGCCGGCTTTTTGTTGTAGGTAACAGTTAGATTTTTTACGCTTATTATGCTCATAATTTTTATTTTGGCAGCCGGAATGAAAAGCCCGTGTTTAAAAAATATTCTGTAATACCGCTGTTTAATCCGTATCCTCCCGAGAAATCAATCTGAAGATTTTTCTTTATAAGAATGGTAAAGCCTCCGTCAACATAATTCGATGCTCTCACATTTGTGAAAGGCACTATCCCGTAAAACTCTCCGAACATTCCCACTGCGCCGCTTATTGAATAACTTAAACTTAGTGAATAATTGCCTGAAGCAGAAGAAGTAAATCCGTCATTCAGATCAAATCCAAGATTATATCCTGCAGAAAATTTTTCGGAAATCTGATTGCTGAAACAAAAGACTACAGCCGGGTCAAAAATATCCGAAGAAGAAATTGTACTTACGGCAGGAAATGTTGAACCGAGAATCACCGCTGTTGATGGCAGAAGATTCTTCTGCTTTGCCAGCTTAAATTTTAAAGCTAACTGAACTCCGCTTAAATCGCTGTCCTTTACAGTATTAATTTCAGGATCATTTGTAATTATATTGTGAATCATAATTTCTGCACCGGCACGTAGTTCAATGTATTCAGTGATTCCATATCTGGCTAAAGTTGTTGGTATGTTAATGTATTCGTCAGTAACAGTATAATTTTGAACGTAAATGGATGTTCCCTGTGACTCAGAACTTGAGTAAAGGAAACCGGTTTCAAGCTGAAAGCTTCCTTTCGGAACCGTGAATGATGACTCTGTAACATCAGGTCTGTCGGTAATAATCGTTTCAAGCTCCTGTGAATACACTTTAAAAACAGTTATGAACATCATTATAAAAAATTTTATTATAACTTTCATCACCGGTGATTTATTTTAATGCATTTACAATTGTATTCACATTGTGTTTTACTGCACCAATGTATGTACCTTCCGGTGTATCTTCATTTCCAATCGAGTCGGAAAATAGTGTGCCTCCGACCTTTGCATTCGTCTCGGATGAAATCTGCTCAAGAAGCTTTGGATTCACGCTGGTTTCTATGAAAACTGACTTCAGATTTTTTAACCTTATATAGTCGATCAGATCTTTCAAATCTTCAGTCCGGATTTTTGCTTCAGTTGAAATTCCCTGCAGTCCCCTGACTTCAAGCCCGTAAGCTCTGCCGAAATATCTGAAGGCATCGTGCGAAGTTATTAAAACTCTGTGAGAGTCCGGAATGCTTTTAATCTGATCCTTTATCCATGAATCGAGCGAATCAAGTTTTATCTTATATTCTTCAAGATTTGCCTTGTAATAAATTTCATTTCCCGGATCAATGCTTATCAAACCATCGGCAATATTTTCAGCATATGTTTTAATGTTTCTAACATCAAACCATGCATGCGGATCAGGATCACCGTATCCTTTTTCATCTGTCATCGGAGTTAATCCTTCTGTAACTACTATTTCTTTTTTGTTCCCCCCCGCACCTTTAATCATTTCCTCTATCCAGTGCTCAAGCGCAAATCCGTTAATGAATACTATATCGCTCTTAGAAATAAGCCTGGGATCGGATGGCTTCGGATGATATGTATGCGGATCTACGCCTACAGCGCATATGCTGTAGGTTTCGACTTTATCTTTCCCGATATTTTTTACAATGTCATTTATAATTGTAATTGTTGAAACTGCTGTGATTTTATCATTCTTACTTTCGGATACTTTATTCTCTCCGCATCCATAAATCACTGATAAAGAAATTAAAACCATCAAAATTGTTCTTTGCATTGTTATTGTTTAATTACATAAATATTGTTTGCAAGCTTATCACTTAAAAAAATATTTCCTGAGCCTGAATGTATCTGAATAGAGTTATCAAAATTTATTTTTTCAATCACTTTTATTTCGTCATTCAGTTTCAGTCCTACCTTGGAAAGATATATTAATACCTCCGAACTTTCATCAGATACCTGCTTTATTATTCCCGAATCACCAATGTTTAATTCGGAAGCCGAAATTATTTTTTCAGACTGGATTTTACCGGTCTTGTCGGGAATTGGATGACCGTGAGGATCAAATTTGGGATAATCAAGAAATTTTTCCAGACGTGAAATCAGTTCGTCCGAAGAAGCATGCTCCAGATTCTCGGCTTCACTATGAACATTCTCCCACGGATACTTAAGGTTTTCTACCAGGAACATTTCCCAAATTCTATGTTTCCTTACAAGGTTTATGGCAATTGCTTCGCCTTTTTTTGTCAGCTCAAATCCTTTGTAAGGAGTATTCTTTATATAGCCTGATTTAGATAATTTAGAAATCATGTCACTGACGGCAGCAGGTGAGATGTTTAATTTTTCAGCAAGTATTGTAGTAGTTACTTTGCCCGAAGCAATCTGAATTGCGTATATATTCTTCAGGTAATCTTCTAAACTTTGATTCAATTTTTTTAAGTTAAATTTAATACAAAATTAAGCAAGCTTAAAATTAATATCAAGTATATTTAATAACCTGTTAATATAAAATGTCATGCACTTTGTCCACTTTGTCTAATGCAGTCTTACTTCATTTAATTAGACGCAATATTTAAGTAAATTTTAGCAATTCTGAAACGTAATTTATATTAAATTGGTTAAGTTGTTTAAAAATAGTATAAATTAAAAACTAAACAGCCTTTTGTTTCTAATAATTTTCTTTACAATATTTTTCGGACTTCAGTTTCTGGTTTTCTGGACCTTCAGAAAATTTGTTAAATCTAAATTTCCGGATTCTAGATTTTTAAAAATAATATCAATCTACCCCTTTATTATTTTTAATCTACAGACGATTTTCATAATGTTTTACAGGAAGGAAATAGATCAGATACCTGATTTGATTTATATCCTGATATTTACTCCTTTCTACATTTTCCTTGGAGCTGTAGTTTTTATAGGAATTTATTTGCTTATAGGTAAAATTATTAAATTTCCGTTTTCACTTTCTGTTTGGATTCTAAGTAAGTTTGAAAAAACAAAGCAGTTATTGAGCAAATTTTTCGATAAACCGCCTGTAAGAAAATTAGATAATTCAAGAAGGGCTTTTATCAGAACTTCAGCTGCTTTAGTTTCAGGATATGCTTTTATCGGCTCTACGGTTGGAGTTCTCGACAGCGATAATTACGAAATTGTTAATAAAGAAATAAGAATAGATAACCTGCCGGAGGAAATTAAAGGCACTACCATCACTCTTGTAAGTGATGTTCATTCAGGTCCTTATATGAAAGAAGAAATAATGATGGAGTATGCAGATGCAATTAATAATTTAAATTCCGACTTAATAATCATTCCGGGAGATCTTACTAATTCCTCTAAAATGGAAATACATCCTTTTGTAAATGCTTTTAAAAACTTAAGGGCATCTAAAGGAGTTTATGCATCACTTGGCAACCACGATTATTTTTCCGATGCAGATTATGTAGCTAAGACACTCCAAACAGAATCTCCGATTAAGCTGTTGCGGAATCAGTCCGATATAATTACCATTAACGGAAAGAATATCTGCATAATGGGAGTCGAAGATACAAGACAAAGCGGCTCAAAAACCGACTCCGTTCTCATGAAATATCTTGATATTACGGTAGAGGAAACAATTACAAAAATGAAGGAAAAAAATCTGGATTACGATGAAATTCCGAAAATTGTCATGTTTCATAAGCCGTATTTCTTTGACGATATGAAGGATAAGAATCTTGATCTGATTCTAAGCGGCCATACACACGGAGGTCAGGTTGTACTGGCAAAATTCGCTGATATCAACATCTCATTCGCCGGAGCTGTAAGTAAATATATAAGCGGCCTGTATGAATCTGATAAATCAAAGATGTATATTTCAAGAGGTATAGGAAGTGTTGCATTGCCAATTAGATTTAACTGTCCGCCCGAGATAACTAAAATTACACTTGTATAGTAAATTATCCTTCTGATTTGAATAATATTTTTATTGCCTCAAACAATGCTCATAAAATTTCAGAGATAAAATCTGTTCTGTCTTCCATTCAAAATATCAAACTCTACTCGCTTTCAGAAGTTGGAATTTCTGTCGAAGCAATTGAAGACGGAAATACTCTGGAAGAAAATGCACTTATCAAATCAAAAAAATTCAATTCGGTTTTGAATATGCCGGTTATTGCAGATGATACGGGTTTGTTTGTAGATGAACTTAATGGTGAACCGGGCATTTATTCAGCAAGGTATGCGGGAAAAAATGCATCGTATCGGGATAATTGTATCAAGCTTTTATCAGCATTAAAAGATGTACCTGACAATAGAAGAACGGCAAGATTTGAATCTGTAATATGTTTTTACTCTAATGAAAATGAATACTATTTTTTTAAAGGTGTTTGTCCCGGAGAAATAATAAAAAAAACCCGCGGGGAAAATGGATTTGGATACGATCCTTTGTTTGTGCCGTCAGGATTAAAAAAAACATTTGCAGAACTGACTGATGAAGAAAAAAACAAAATTTCTCACAGAGCTTTGGCTTTAAAGGAATTTAAAATTTTTTGTAACTCCTATTTCCAATAATATCTGATACTCTTAAAATCCCTGCGTAGACATCAAAATTATTATTCCTGCCGTCTGTCCACACTGCGATTAAATTACCTTCACTAATAATACATGAATTATAGTCTCCGAAATATTTGCCGACTGCAACGGATGAAGGATTAAATCCTGATGTCGAAAGTTTTTCATCACTGAATGAGATACCGCCGTCAGTTGACACTGAAATATAAGTCTCGGTCAGAATATTCCCTGCATCATTTCTTGAATCCTGGTATGTAATCAGAATATTATTAAATTCATCTGACGTGATTGCCGGTAAATACTGATCGTTCAGAGTGCCATCGGTATTGACTTTTACAGGAACACTTACTGAGTCCGAATTATTTCTGATTTTAGCAAAAAAAATATCGGCAGCATCGGTGTTTTTATATTTAGCGGAATATGCCAGTAACAAATCATTTTCTCCGGTGACTGCTAAATTTGGCTCGGAGTTAATTCTGATTCCTTCATTTACATTTTTCTTTATTAGATACTGATTTTCATATTTTATTCCCGAAGGATTAATATCAATGCAGCCTTGCTCTTTGAACCAGCTGTCTCCGGTATTCGTAGATTTTTTAATACAAATTTTATTTTCATCCTTTAAATATGCAATGAACAAATCACCTGTCAGGTTGCATATTACAGAGCAGTATCCGGCATCATCACGCTCTATACTTGAAGGAGTTGAAAAAGTATTTCCCCCGTCAGTGCTTTTTGAAAACATGATGAATGATTTTAAAGCCTTCATCTCAATCCAGACAACATAAATTGAATTTTTCTGTGAAACAGACTTATCTATGAACATTTTCGGACGGTCCAGATATATACTTTCCTTAGAATTATAATCTACAAAATGTTCTCTTTCCCAGGTAGTGCCATTATCATTTGATTTAGCAAAGTAGAGTGCTTCTTCGTTATTGTTTAACTGATTTCTCTGCACTGTAACAAAAAATAAATTGCCTTCAGTATCATATTCAATCCATGGATCTGAATAAAAAGACTTTTTGAATTCATGTGACAGCGGAATTTCTTTTGGTTCCCAGTTTAATCCTTTATCTTCTGAAATAAATATGCGTGCTGAATTATTTCTTAATGAAAAATCGTTTGCCGAAACTGCGAGAATATTATTATTTTTCGGATTACATATTATCTTCGGTTCGGAAGCTCCTGCATATTCATTCAATCTTACATTTTTTACAAAAGAATGCGATGATATATCCTTACCATCATACTTTTGTACCTCTCCGTATTTTTCATTAAATAAATGGATTCTGGGTGAGAGCTGAAGTTTTCCCTCAGGATTTTCCGAATTATGCAGTATGATAAAAATAAATGCCGATGAAAAAATAGCAATTGAAGCTATTACAGGTATTATTTTTTTTAGATTGCTTTTCAAATTTACTTATCAGGATAATATTACTTTCTTAAATTAAAATTGCAAACTCTTCTCCATTATAATCCCGGATTTTTCAATAGAAACTGTTTTACCCCGATGACTTCTAAGGGTTTAAAAACTTTAAACAATGATTTCATTTCAGAAATCCACCAGTTCAGCTTCTTCTTTTAAAACAGATTTGTTCACTGCTCCGTTTGTCTGAAATTTTCCTTCAATTTCCTTATGAGTTTTTTCAAGAACGTAATTTAACTTCTCGGCAAATAGTTTAATGTATGGTTCATGCATTATTGTTCTGTGATCAGTATCTGGAATTAAATATGTCTCAAATCCTCCACCTGAAAGATTCTTCCACTTTTCTCTGTTTTCAGCATTGTAATGTCCGCACTCAATCAGAGTAATTTTACCTTCATATTTTGTAGCTATGTATCTGTCCTGCACTGCTGTATGTAATATCCTTATTTCATTATATATTCTTTTTTCGCGGTCACTAAAAATATATTCAATTTTATTCAGAATACTGCCGATAGTTTTCAAAAAAACATACATAGTAAAATTCTTTGCTACAGTCAGTAAGGTCCCTTTTTTCAAATGATAAAACGTACGGCTTATGAAATGTTTTGTATCCCTGTTCGGACGCATTTCGGAAGGAGGAGGAGCTACAAACGGAGGCCATGTATCGAGTATGGCAAGCAGAGCTACTTCATGACCTGAATTTCTTAATTGCTGCGCCATTTCGTAAACAACACGTCCGCCTAAGCATCTTCCTGCAATCAGATATGGACCTTTAGGCTGTATAGATAAAATCTCTTTAACATAAAAGGCTGCCATCTCTATTAAATCATTATGCGGCTGTTCTTCACCATCCAAACCTATTGGTTCCAAAACATAAACAGGTTGATCAGAAGGAATATATTTCACCAATGTCTGAAAATGTAAGGCAGTTTCTGCTGCGGGAGGAACAAAGTATATAGGTAACTTTGAGCCATCCGGTTTTATCGGAACAAGTGATTTCCATGGCGGAATCCATCCTTCATCTTTAATAATAGCCGCAAGCTGCTTTATGGTTGGAGAATTAAATAGTATTGATATAGCAAATTTTTTCCCAGACAATTTTTCAATATCACTAAATAAACGCAGTGCTAGTAGCGAATGACCACCAAGCTCAAAAAAATTATCATTTGTTCCTACCCGTGATACATTCAGCAGCTTCTGCCAGATTCCAACCAAAGCTCTTTCGAGTTCATTTTCAGGAGCAACATATTCATTTTCTATAAGCTTACTGACATCCGGGTCGGGAAGTGCTTTTCTGTTTATTTTACCACTTGTAGTTAACGGCATGCTGTCCATTTCCACCCATATCAAGGGGACCATGTAATCCGGTAATTTATTTTTGAGATAAGATATAACAGCTTGCCGGTCAAACTCTCCTTTCGCTGTTGCATAACCAACCAGTCGCTTACCCGCCTGGCTATCCTCTTTCACAAGTACAACCGCCTGGTTTACTAAATCACTTTGCTGTAATACACTTTCTATCTCTCCAAGCTCTATTCTGAAACCTCTTATCTTAACCTGAAAATCCCTTCTGTCCAGACAAACTAAATTACCGTCAGGTAACCAATAACCTATATCTCCGGTTTTAAACATCATCTCTCCTGTCAAGTGATTTATGACAAACTTCTCTGCAGTAAGCTCCGGACGGTTATAATAACCTCTGGCTAAACCTTCCCCGCTTATACAAATCTCTCCTGCAACTCTGACAGGACATAATTCCTGTAATTCATTCATTACATAAACTTTGGTATTGGCAATCGGTTTGCCTATTAAAACTTTCTCGCCTGGTTTTAACTTTTTAAAAGTTGACCATACTGTGGTTTCTGTAGGACCGTATAAGTTATAGGTATCGCCTATTTTCGTAAGCTCTTCTTTAATATCCTCCTTTACCGTTTCACCACCAATTAGAAATTTTAATCCCTCTTTGTTATCCCATTTAGTATCCAGTAATAAAAGCCAGGTTGAAGGAGTACCCTGCAGATGTGTTGGTTTATAAGAAGCTATATCCCCGGCTAATTTGAACCCATCCATTGCAACATCTTTGGAAACAATAATTAACTTTCCTCCTGCTACGAAAGGCATAAAAAATCCTAAATAGCACATATCAAAACTGAACGTTGTAACAGATAAAAAGCTTGACTCAGATGTAAAATCAACCTTTCCCGCTATGCTTATAACTAAATTTATTAAACTGCTGTGTTTAATCATAACTCCCTTAGGTTTGCCCGTCGAACCTGAAGTATATATGACATATGCTAATTGTGACGGCTTAATCTCTAAATGCAAATTATCCGCTGACCACTTTTTATCCTGTATCCAATCTCCATCAAATTCAATGATTTCATGCCTATCCCCCGTATGTAATTTTGATTTGCTTTCTTTGCTGGTTAGTATAATTCCGGCATTTGTATCATCAATCATAAAACTTATTCTGTCTTCAGGATAATCAGTATCTACAGGAACAAAAGTTCCTCCTGCTTTCAGTACTGCCCATATTCCTATTAACATTTGAAGTGAACGCTCAACAAAGATTGGCACTAATGTCTCTTCTTTTACTCCTTTACTCTTTAAATAATGCGCAAGCTGATTTGAACGTTCATTAAGTTCTTTGTATGTTAATTTCTTGTGCTCAAATTCTAAAGCCACTGCATCCGGAGTTTCTTTGACCTTCTCTTCAAATAAATCTACTAAACTCTTTTCCTTCGGATAATCTTCTGCAGTATCGTTGAATTCATAAGTCAACTGAAGCTCCTCAGATTTAGTAAGCATAGGCAATGATCCTATCTTTTGCTGGGGATCTTTTAAAACAGAATTCACCAACTCTTTAAAATGAGTAATCATTCTTAGAATTGTCTCTTCTCTGTATAAATCAGTATTGTATTCAACTGACCCGCTAAGTCCATAAGAGGTCTCTATAAAACCTAAAGTTATCTCAAATTTTGATGTAGTAAATCCGAAAGGCTCGGTTAGTAACTGTACTTTACCCAAACTCATTTCAGGTACTTTCGGAGTATTTTGAAGTGTAAACGCCACCTGGAACACAGGGCTTATACTCATATCTCTTTGCTTCACCACTGATTCTACTATCTTTTCAAATGGAACATCCTGATGATCATATGCTTCCAGTGTAGTTGTCTTTACCTGCTGCAGCAGTTCACTGAAGGAATTATGACTATTTACTTCGTTGCGCAATGCAAGTGTGTTAAAAAAGCAGCCTATGAGATCTTCTAATTCCTTCTGCTGTCTGCCTACTATCGGAGTTCCGATGCAAATATCCTGTTGAGAGCTGTATCTGCTGAGCATTACATTATATATCGCCAGTAAAGTCATGAATAATGTAGTACCGTGCTTTTGAGATAAAGTCTTCAATGCTTCGGTCAGACTCTTATCAATAATAAATCCTGAAACTGACCCTGTAGTTGTTTGATTTGCAGGTCTTACATAATCCAATGGTAACTGCAGCGGCTCTACGCCTTCAAGTTTCCCTTTCCAGTAATCCAGCTTCTTTTCCAATACTTCACCCTGCAAGTAATTCCTCTGCCACATTGCAAAATCAGCAAACTGCAGTTTCAGCTGTGATAAATTTGGTTCACGTCCTTCTTCTCTGGATTTATATAACTCTACCAAATCTCTCACCATTACTGATGTAGACCAGCCGTCTGAAGCTAAGTGATGAACGGTTACAACCAGGACATGATCATCATCACTCATTCTGATCAAATGCGCCCTCATCATATAATCTTCCGAAAGATTAAACGGCGCATTGACTAATTCTTTTACATAATTTTGTAATGATGAATTATCTTTACTGTATTTTGAACCATTAATAATTTCTAATTCCCAGTTATCTTCATTCTTAATATACTGATATCCTACACCGTCCTTCTCACGGATTACAGTGCGGACTACTTCGTGACGTTTTACAATACTTTGAAATGAATAAGTTAATGCCTCTATATCAAGCTTTCCCTTCAACCTTAAAACGGAAGGCACATGATAATGAACAGTTCCCTCTAAACGGTCTATAAACCATAAGCGCTCCTGACTGAAGGATAACGGAATATCCTCAGGTCTTGGCAACACTTTAATATCCGGTAATACCGATCCTTTACCCTGTAATTCAATCTGTAAAACTAATCCGGCAATAGTTGGATTCTGAAATATTTCTTTAATCGGAAGTTCTGTTTCGAACTCCCTGCGAATCAAATGTATTAAACGCATTGCTAAAAGAGAATGACCTCCAAGCATGAAGAAGTTATCATGAATCCCAACCCTTTCAAGCCCCAGCAGCTCCTGCCAGACTGCTGCCAATTTCTCTTCAGATTCATTCCTCGGAGCAACATATTCATTGGTTATTAAATCCGAAATATCCGGGTCAGGTAAAGCTTTCTTATCTATCTTTCCGTTAGAGGTCAAAGGAAAACTTTCCATTTGTACAAATAAAACCGGTACCATATACTCGGGAAGTTTTCCCTTCAGGTAAGAAATTATTTCTTCTTTGTCAAATTTTTCATTTGCTGTTACATAACCTATCAGCCGTTTATTGCCCGCTTTGTCTTCCTTTTGAAGCACGACAGCTTGTTTTACTGATTCATTGCTCAGGAGAACGTTTTCTATTTCTCCCAGTTCTACCCTGTAACCCCTTATCTTTACCTGATCATCCTTTCTTCCCAGAAATTCAAGGTTTCCGTCCTTTAGCCGGCGGGCGATATCCCCTGTCCTGTATAATCTTGACCCCTGTTCTTTACCGAACGGATTTTTTATGAATTTCTCCCGGGTTAAATCCGGAAGGTTTAAATATCCCCGCGCTAAACCGGGTCCTCCTATGAATAACTCACCTGCTACACCAACAGGTGTTAAGCTGTTGTTTTCTCCAAGTATAAATAACTTTACGTTATCTATCGGAGTCCCAATAGGTACGTTGTCATCAATTTTATTAATATCCTCTGAAGTATTATACCTGAAAATACTGCATCCTACGGTGGCTTCGGTTGGTCCGTATTCATTAATAATCTCTATATCAAGCCCTTCATCACTAAAATAACTAAGCTGACTCTTGTGCAACGCTTCTCCGCCTATGACTAATTTTTTTGTTAAAGTTTTATTATCGGGAGTTTTCATCTTTGAGTGCAGCAGTTCAAGATGAGAAGGCGTTATTTTTATAAAATCATAAGGAGCATGCTTGAATAGATTGTCATCTTCAAATACATCAAATGATTTTTTAGAACTTATCACCACTGATTTGCCAGTGAGTAGCGGCATAAAAATACCTGTGACCGATGCATCAAATGTATATGACAGGTGAATAAAACTGCCCGAGCTCTCTTCGTTATTATCGATATACCGGGTTTTAAGATTTGTTAAATAAGACAGCAGGTTTCTATGCTCTATCATCACACCTTTAGGAATTCCGGTTGAACCCGAAGTATAAATAACATAAGCTAACTGTTGCGGCTGAATGTCAATTGATACTTTACCTGAAGATTGACTGTTTATGATTTTCCAGTCATGGTCAAGTGTTATGACATCAATATCTCCTGTTACATTTAATTTAGATTTGCATTCATTACCGGTGATAACTATGTTTGCTCCTGTATCAGCAAGGCAGTATGATATTCTTTCCGGCGGATAATCAGGGTCAACAGGTACATAAGCACCTCCGGATTTTAAAATACCGAGTATCCCTACAATCATGTCGATACCCGGTTCAATGCAAATCGGAACCGGTGTTTCATGTTTTACTCCTCTAAAAATTAAATAATTTGCTAATTGATTTGAGCGTTCGTTTAGTTCCTTATAAGTCAGTTGCTCTTCTCCGAAAATAACCGCCGTATTGCCGGGTGTTTTGCTTGCCTGCTCTTCAAACAAATCAATTACGGTTTTGTCAGTCTCATAATAAGCATCTGTGTCATTAAATTCATATAATAATTGATGCTCCTCGGCCGGGCTCAGTATTGATAATTCTCCAATCTTTTGTTCGGGATTTGAGACAATAGAATTTAATAATTCTTTAAAATGAGAAATCATCCGGACAATAGTCTCCTCCCTGTAAAGGTCGGTGCAATACTCCAGCGATCCGAATAGTCCTGCTGAAGTCTGCGTTACACTAAGTGTCAGGTCAAATTTAGATGATGCGTAGCCGGATGCTTCAGGTGAAAACTGCAAGTCTCCTAATTCCAATCCGGGGACATCGGGTGTATTCTGCATTATAAGCATCACCTGAAACAACGGACTTCTGCTCATGTCACGCTGTTTTACTACTGAATCTACAATCTTTTCAAACGGAACATCCTGATGTTCATATGCTTCAAATGTGGTTGCTCTTACCTGTTGTAATAATTCCGTAAACTTTAAATGATTGTTTACTTCACTGCGAAAAACCAGCGTATTGATAAAAAAACCAATAAGCTCTTCTGTTTCTTTCTGCTGTCTGCCGGCTATGGGACTGCCTACGCATATATCCTGCTGACTACTGTATTTGTAAAGCAATATGTTAAATGCAGAAAGCAATGTCATAAACAGAGTAGTTCCGTTCTTTTGTGATAATGACAGCAATGACTCCGTCAGTTCCTTTTCAATAACAAATCCTTCAACGGCTCCTTTTGTACTTTGAACAGCAGGTCTCGTGTAATCTGTTGGCAACTCAAGCGGTAATGCACCCTGCAGCTTTTCTTTCCAATAACCAAGCTTTTTTTCCAGTACTTCGCCTTGCAAATAATTCCTCTGCCAAATTGCAAAATCCGCATACTGAACCGGCAGCTGTAATAATTTTGACTCACGACCTTCCTCGTAAGCTCTGTAAAGTTCAACCAGCTCTCTTACCATTACTGATATTGACCACCCGTCAGACGCTATATGATGTTGTGTTACCACCAGCACATTATCCTGATCCTCAATTTTTATCAAATGACCTCTCATCATATAATCCTGAGATAAATTGAAGGGAGCGTTTATTAATTCATTGATATAACTTTGCAGTTCTTGAGCATTATCTTTGAAGTGCGATCCCTCGACAATCTCCAGCTCCCAACCGTCTTTATCTTTAATTGTCTGATATCCATTCCCCTCCTCTTCCTTTATAACAGTGCGAAGAATCTCATGACGATTCACTATATTCCGCATTGCAAAAATTAAAGAATCCTCATTCAGCTTGCCTTTCAATCTTAAAACAGCTGGTAAATGATACTGTACACTTCCCTCCAGCCTGTCTATAAACCATAAACGCTCCTGACTGAACGAAAGCGGAATTCGCTCAGGTCTTGGCAGTACCTCAATAGCAGGCAATAAAGATCTTTTGGTTTGAACTTCAAGATGAATAGCTAATTCGGAAATAGTAGGATGGAGAAATAATTCTTTCACTGCAAGTTCCAATTCCATTTCCCTTCGAATTGATGATATCACACGCATTGCTAACAGCGAGTGTCCTCCAATCTCAAAAAAGTTATCATGAATTCCTACACGCTCCAAGCCCAGCAGCTCTTCCCATATTGAGGCTAACTTCTCTTCTGTTGCTGTTCGTGGTGCTGCATATTGCTCACTTAATCCTTCCGAAGCATCAGGATCGGGTAATGCTCTTTTATCTACCTTACCGTTTTGTGTTAAGGGTAAACTTTTCAGCTCAACCCACAATGATGGAACCATGTATTCAGGAAGCCTGCTCTTCAAATATGAAACTATTGCATCTTTATAAAATACCTCTTCGGGTACTACATAACCAGCTAATCTGCGTGTGCCGTCTGTATTCAACTTTGCAGTTACAACCGCCTGTCGAACCAGTTCACACTCCTGAAGTACACTTTCTATTTCTCCAAGCTCTACCCTGTAACCTCTTATCTTAATCTGGTCATCTCCGCGCCCCAGATACTCTATGTTACCATCAGGCAGCCACCTGCATAAATCACCTGTCTTGTATATCCTCGATTCATCATCATTATTAAAAGGATTTTTTATGAACTTTTCTTTCGTCAAATCGGGAAGATTTAAATAACCATGTGCTAACTGAACACCTCCAATGCATAATTCTCCCTGTATTCCGACAGGAACCAACCGGTTTTTATTACTCAAAATATATATTTGAGTGTTGTCTATTGGCTTTCCAATCGGAGGAAGCAGTGGTAAATCCATACCGCTGTCAATTCTATAACTGCTTACTACATGGGTTTCAGTTGGTCCGTATTGATTGATCAGACTGACTTTCCCTTTATTCAATAACGATTCAATATCTTTAGTAAGTTTTAATTGTTCACCGGCTGTAATTATTTCTTCCAGTGAAAAAGCATCTCCGGATTGCGCGGAAATATGTTCAGCCAGATTTTTTAAAACTATATAGGGAATGAATAAATGAGTAATCCTGTACTTTGCAATGTCTTTAAGAACTTCGGACATATCTATGCGGCGATCAGCCTTGATAAGGTACAGTGTACTGCCGAAACAAAGCGTAGAAAAAATTTCCTGAAAGCTTACGTCGAAATTAAGACTTGTAAATTGCAAGACGTTTCTTTGCTTGTTTACAAATTGCTTTTCCTGCCACATCAGTAAATTTACTAAACCGCGGCCGGACATTCTTACTCCCTTTGGCTTACCTGTTGAACCTGAAGTATAAAGCACATACGTAAGATTAAACGGATCAACCTTAGTCAGAAGATTAGAAACAGGTTCCTGATTAATTGCCGAACTCTCTCCATCAATCTCTATAATATCAATATCTTCTCTGAACTGTAATTTTAACCTGACCTCTTTACTGCTTACCATCACAGAAGCTCCCGTATCTTCAAGTATATATCTTACTCTTTCGGCAGGATATTCAGGATCGACAGGAACGTAAGCACCGCCTGCTTTTAATATACCAAGTATGCCTGTAATCATATTCAGGCTTCGTTCTATACATAACGGTACTAATGTCCCGGCTTTAACTCCCTTGTTTTGTAAGTAATGAGCCAAACGATTTGACCGCTCATTGAGCTCTTTATATGTTAATTGTTGCTCTTCAAATACTAATGCTATTTTTTCAGGTGTTTTAGTAACCTGCTCTTCAAATAAATCTGTAATACTCTTATCCTTAGGATATGTAACTTCGGTATCATTGAATACATTCAGCAATTGATGTTCCTCTGATTTTGAAAGCATCGGCAATAATCCTATCTTCTGATGCGGATCGGCTACAATAGAACGAAGCAGCTCTCTGAAATGGTCGATCATACGGATGATAGTCTGCTCTTTAAACAGGTCGGTGCAGTACTCAACACCGATTTGCAGACCTATAACAGAATCTGTAATCTCAACGAGTAATTCAAACTTTGAGATATTGTTTTCAAATTCAACATTGGAAAAATTCAGTTCTCCTAAACGCAGTTCAGGAGCCTCCGGAGTATTTTGCAGCATAAACATTACCTGAAACAACGGACTCCGGCTCATGTCTCTCTGGTTCACTACTGACTCAACTACCTGCTCAAACGGAGCTTCCTGATGCTCATATGCTTCAAGTGTTGTCAATCTTACCTGCTGTAATAATTCTGTAAAAGAAGAATCGCTGCTTACCTCACATCGCAAGGCGAGTGTGTTGACAAAGAAGCCAATTAAATTCTCAACTTCCTCCTGTTGCCTGCCTGCAATAGGACTTCCTACACATATATCCTGTTGCCCGCTGTAGCGGTGAAGCAAAATATCGAAAGCTGTCAGCATTGTCATGAAAAGTGTGGTTCCATTCTTTTGACTCAATTCATGAATCTGATCAGATAAATCTTTATCTATTTTGAAAACTGCCGATGCTCCGTTCATACTTTGAACAGCTGGTCTCTGAAAATCTATCGGCAATTGCAGCGGTTCAACTCCTTTGAGCTTCTCCCTCCAATAATCAAGCTTCTTTTCCAGTACTTGACCCTGTAAATAATTTCTCTGCCATATCGCGAAATCCGCATACTGAACCGGTAACCGCATTAAGTCAGCTTCATGGCTTTCTTCATATGATCTATACAACTCTATCATCTCTTTTACAATGACTGACACAGACCAGCCATCTGATGCTATATGATGCAGAATTAACACAAGCACGTGATCTTCTTCATCCAGCCGGATCAAATTTCCCCTCATCATATGATCTTCCGACAATTTAAACGGGTACTGGATTAATTTTTTGATATAGTCTTTTAATCCTTCAGTGTCTTCTTTATATTGAGACCCATCTTCAATTTGCATTTGCCAGCAATCTTTATCCTTAACTATCTGATAACCTTTGCCTTCTTCTTCAAGTATTACCGATCGCAATATCTCATGCCGGTTCACTATATTCTGCAATCCATAAATCAAAGCATCAATGTTCAACTTACCTTTCAATCGTAAAACAGCAGGTATATGATAATGAATACTTCCCTCTAACTGATCTATAAACCATAATCTCTCCTGACTAAAAGTTAAGGGAAGTTTATCTGTCGTTACCCGATCACGCGGCGTGATTTTTTCAATAGAGGTTTTTATTAACTTAAAATCCCCTGCCTGGCTGCTTAAAAATTCAGTTATTTCATTTTTATAAGCTTTTATATTATTGATAAATTCATTGCCGGGAGATTTATTTTTATCAATTGTATACCTGAGCTTCCCATTTTCCATAAAAACAGACATTCCTTTACTCTTCGCATCTCTTAAAAGATCAATTATAGTTTTATTATTAATACTCATTTTCTAATTTTTGCTATGTAATATGCATTAAAAATCAAAAACTTCGGAGTCAATTTTCTTTTCCTGATCAGAATTAATCAATTCTATATAATTACTCAAATCGGCAATACAGGTAATTTCAAATAAAATCTTTATCGGAATATTCAAAGAAAACTCTTTTCTGATTAATGTTATTGCCCTAGTTGCCAGTAAAGAATGTCCCCCCAGCTCAAAAAAATTATCATATATTCCCACACGGTCTAGGCCAAGCAATTTCTGCCAGATTTCTGCTAACTTCTCTTCTGTTTCATTACGGGGTTTTATATAGTCAACCCCTGTCAATGTACGAAACTGATTCAAAGCTACTAAAGCCCTCTTATCTATTTTGCCATTCGGAGTTAATGGTAATTCTTTTATTACATGGAAATTAGCAGGAATCATATAAGAAGGTAATTTTCCATTCAAGAACTCTTTGAAGCCATCAATGATTATATCATGATAACTTGATAATGTAATGTTATTTTTTTTATTCTCAAACAATTTCATGTAGAAAGGATCTTCAACTAATTGGACCGGTATATAATCGGATTGATGCTCAAAATTTACATGCTCTCCGTTAGGATGTATTAATTCCCCTTCAATTTTATAATCCGGATTAATACCATTCTCATTAAGACTTATAATTAATTTACCTTTCACTTTATCACCCTCAAATACTTCCAGACCCGGATAAAATAAAGGAAAATAAAAGGGTAACCAACTGGTTTCTTCCTCTAAGCTATCGATTACCTGATCAGATACTGTGTATAGATTAATCCATAATAATAACCCGTCA
The DNA here is from genome assembly GCA_964399995.1 of uncultured Ignavibacteriaceae bacterium. Taxonomy (GTDB): domain Bacteria; phylum Bacteroidota; class Ignavibacteria; order Tepidaquicellales; family Tepidaquicellaceae; genus JAGPCH01. Next base: position 7,016 of record CAYNTN010000047.1, on the reverse strand, counting down.
AATCGCGAATTCTTATTTATCTGTAAAGAAAAATGATTTTCATATTGCACTTCAGTTTGCTTATTAAAATTCAAATCCTCTACTATTGCATCTGTTGATATAATACTTGATTTAGATACATTCTTAATACATAAACGGATATTAAATGGATGACCGATTTTATCAAAAACTTTATCGACATAGGAACTTCCAAGTTCGTTAAAAATCGGAGTATTGTATAATTCATTTGAAAGACTAAAAGCTGCCATACGTGTAACACATCTCTCAGGGATCATTATACCGTCTTTTTTCAGAAATCTGCGTGCGTTGTTAAGAATGACGCTGGCTCCTTCAGATCCCCCTATTGTTCCGATTATTTCCGAAACACATATGTCAACTAACTCAGGTAATTTTATCTCTAATGAATTTCCAAAAATTAATGTTACTCTTTCTTCCAAACCTAATTTCTTGATCAACGATTTTGCTTGTTCAAAAGCCTCTTCATCCATTTCAATGGCATATACTTTACTTGCTCCCGCTTCAACACATAATCTTGATAAAATTGCATCCCCGCCTGTCCCTATGTCAACAACTGTCTTACCTTTAACTAACCGATTAATGGCATTTTTATATCTTAATATTCGCTTCTCATCCTGTGTCATTGCAAAATATAATATCTCATCATATACCGGATATTCACCTACTGAAGGCCAAAATTCAGCTCGTTGAAAAACTCTTGGTACAATAAAAGCCTGCAGTTTTTTATCATCCTCTATTTCAGCTACTTTTACAATAGCATGTTTCACATTATTATGTTCATTTAGAACTGATTCTATTTCTCCTAATTCTATTCTATACCCTCTTATCTTTACCTGGTCATCTTTCCTTCCCATAAACTCTATTTCCCCATCTTCTGTCCATCTTCCCAAATCACCTGTCTTATACATCCGGTCACCTTCCTTAAATGGATTGGAAACAAATTTATCGGCTGTCATATCCGGTTCATTTAAATAACCCCTTGCTAAGGCTGCACCTCCGATACAAATCTCACCTACTACTCCCTTAGGTAATAACATTTGATAATCATCCACTATGTAAATCTGAGTATTACCTATCGGGCTTCCCAGAATATTTCTGTCAACCTCCTCTACACCTTTTAATACAATCGCATCTATCGTTGTTTCTGTCGGTCCATAGTGATTGTTTATATTAACAGCTGGTAGTATTTCTTTTAACTCTTCTACTAATGCAGCAGGTAAGGATTCACCTCCTATGATCAGTTGACTTAGACTTCTGTCTAATCCTTTTCCACCCACTATTTTTAATCCTAATAAAAGGTTAGAAAAAAAACTTGGAGTTCCCTGTAATATAGTTACTCCTCTCAATTCTAAGAAAGTAACTAAAACATCTGTTGAATAAAGTATATCAGGTGAAGGAATCACAATGAGACCACCTTTAATAATTGGTAGGAAAATCTCTAATAGTGAGACATCAAATATGTAATTAGTAGTCAGACAAGTCTTAGTTAGATTATCAATCTTTAATAGTATGGATTCTACTACCAATCTGTCTGTCAAACTTCGATGCTCGATTAATACACCTTTTGGCTTACCCGTAGAACCGGACGTATAGATCATATAGGCAAGATAATTGGGTTGAGCTGTAATTTGTAAATTGTTTGACGGCTGGTTGTTAATGATTGACCAATCTTTATTTAATTCTATTATGTGAAGGTCTTCTGTAGTTTGTAAGTGTGATTTGCTCTTTTCACCACATACTAATATTGAAGCACCGCTATCCTCAATCATATATTTTATCCGCTCTTCCGGATATTCAGGATCAATTGGCACATACGCTGCTCCTGCTTTTAATATCCCCAATATCCCTACTATCATCTCAATACTTTTTTCTATGCAAATCGGTACCAGTGTCTCCTCTTTTACTCCCTTACTTTGTAAGTAATGAGCCAACTTATTTGAACGTTCATTGAGTTCTTTATAAGTTAACTGCTCATTTTCAAATACCAACGCTGTATTATCAGGTGCTTTTAATACCTGCTCCTCAAATAAATCGATGATGGTTTTATCCTGCGGATATTCAGCCCTGGTATCATTGAACTCAACTAATAGTTGATTAAGCTCCGGAGCCGGGATAATCTTATCTTTGCTCATTATCTCATCAAAATTTTCAATATAACATTCAATAACTTTATCAAAATAACCTGCCAAATCTTCGAGGCTCTTACCGGATTTCAGATTTTTTCTGAGTGTAAATTCGATGCCTAATAAACCACCCGTAATTCCAGCTGTAAAATCTAAAAAAGTATTTGTTAATTCATAACTTAACGATTCATCTTCAGTTTTTTCTTCTTTAGAGGATAATTCATAACCTAAGGATTCATCCACGTTTTTTTCTTCACCGGAGGAATCGATTTGATCGAATTCTGAAATATCTCTCGATAAGTTCTTGAAAATATGGAAATTTACAAAACTTATCGTAACGTCAAAAAAAGGATTTTTATTAGATGCATTTTCCCCTGTCATTTTTACTATATCCAGCAAGGATGTCCTATCTCTTTTTGTGAGATCTCTAATTTTTTTCTCTATATTTTTAAAATAGGATTTCCATGTAGCTGAATTATGTCCGGGCTTAAATTTAAAAGGAATTGTATTTAAAAAACAACCAAGTACCTTATCACCGTCTTCTTTCAACGGTCTGTTATTGGTTACAAGTCCTATCGTCAGTTCATCCTCATATGTAAGTAAACTCAAAGAATAAAAATATGCCCCAATTAATAAACTCTTTAGAGTTAATCCATCTTTTTTAGTTTTTTTATCTAAAATTTCAAAAAGCTTCTTATCATATGTTTTTCTAAATCTTTTAACCGTAGATTCTTCCGAAAAAATGTCCAATCGTTTGTATTCTGACATTTCATTTATCCAAAATTCCCTGTTCTCATCATTCTTTTTTTCCGCAATACTCTCCACTATAAAATCCTTGTATGTACACATTAATGACGGAAGTGATTCGAGTTCTGGCTGAGTAAATAGATTCAAATAAATATTATTCAGCTCGGTGATAAATGAAGCAACACTCCACCCGTCTAAAATTGCATGATGAAACTGGAATAAAAATATACTGAGATCATTTATATTAAATAAAGTGGCACGCCATAACGGAGCTTTATTGATTTCAAATGGATTGGATCGCTCTTGGCGCATATATTCTTTTATAAAGCTCCTGACTCCCTGCTCTGTTGAGTCTTGCAATTCCAAATGATCTACTTTAACCGGAATGTTCTTGTAAACTATCTGAACCCCTTCAGTATAACTATCGAGATTAAAAGCTGTTCTCAATGTGCTGTGCTTTTTTATCATTAAATCGAGTGCCTTTTCAAAAACTTCGAGATCAATTCTTTTGGTCGGCGGATAAAGGAACTGGTCATGATATATGCCAAGCTCAGGATTTACTAAAGATGCAAAGACCATTCCGATCTGTATATCGCTCATCGGATAAATGTCCTCAATATTGTCCTTATTATCCATTGATTGAAACACAGAATCTTTAAGCTGAGCAATTTCTCTCTCTGCGGCAAGTATAAACTCATCCTGGCTTTCTTCAAGCGAAGGATATTCTTCAATTACCGGAATTAATTCAGACAATGTCCCCGAACGGTAGATATCAAATATTTTTATTTCCTTATTAAACAACTTTCGTATCTTATGTACTACACTTATAACTTTTATTGAATCCCCTCCGAGATCAAAAAAATTATCTTTCATACCTACACGATCTACATTGAGGATTTCTTTCCATATGGCTGCTAATTTCTCTTCCTGTTCATTGACAGGAGCAACATATTCATTGATTAACAACTCACTTGCATCCGGATCCGGTAACGCCTTGCGGTCTATCTTGCCATTTTGAGTTAACGGTAAACTATCCAGTTTAACCCACAATGCCGGGATCATATATTCAGGAAGTTTGCCAGCCAAATAAGTTATGGTTGCATCCTTGTCAAATTCTCCTTCGGGTACTACATAACCTACAAGTCTCCTGGTTCCTTCCTTTGTCTCACGTGCAAGTACTACGGACTGACGGACTGATTCACATTCCTGAAGCACACTCTCTATCTCGCCAAGTTCAATACGGAATCCTCTGATTTTTACCTGATCATCCATCCTTCCCAAATACTCTATGTTTCCATCCGGTAACCAACGTGCTAAATCTCCTGTCTTATATAATCTCCCTTCGGTTTCATTACTGAACGGGTCCTTTATAAACCTTTCCTGTGTTAATTCTGTACGGTTTAAATAACCGCGGGCAACCTGTATTCCTCCTATGTGTAACTGACCCGTACAGCCAATCGGCACCAAATCATTATCGCTATCCAGTATGTAAATTGATGTGTTTGAAACCGGTTTGCCGATTGGAACAACTTTTAAATCTTCATTCTTATCGTTTAAGCTCCAGTACGTTACATCTATTGCTGCTTCTGTAGGACCATACAAGTTATGTAATTCTGCCAGCGGTAGTTTTCTTATGAATAACTCTACTTGAGCCGGCTTTAATGCTTCTCCGCTGCATAACACTTTCTTAAGTCCTTTGCATTCTCCCTGTTCGAGTCCGGTTAAAAAAATCTCCAGCATAGATGGTACAAAATGCAGCATAGTTATTTGCTCTTTTTCAATTATTGATTTCAAATACCACGTATCTTTTTCCCCTCCGGGCATTGCAAATACCAGCTTTGATCCCGCAAGCAGAGGCCACAGAAGTTCCCACACAGATACATCAAAACAAAAAGTTGTTTTTTGTAAGATTGAATCCCCGTAAGTTAACTTATAATAATCCTGAGCCCATCGTAAACGATTATATATTCCACCGTGCTCGTTCATTACCCCTTTCGGTTGACCTGTGGAACCGGAGGTGTAGATTACATAAGCCAGGTGATTTGGTAAAATATTTTTCCCGGGATTAAATGAAGGCTGTTCACTGATCACTGACCCGTCTTTGTCTAATATTATTAAATCATAATCGCCGGAATCCGGCAGCTTTGCAGAACTTTGTTTATTGCAGATAATTATTCCGCTGCCGGCATCCTCAAGCATGTATCTGATTCGTTCTTCAGGATATTCCGGATCTATTGGTACATATGCTCCACCGGCTTTCATAATGCCAAGTATCCCTACTATCATTTCGAAGCTACGCTCAATCACAAGCGGTATCAGTTTCTCTTCTTTAATTCCTTTAGCTATTAAGTAATGCGCCAGTTGGTTTGAAAGCTCATTAAGCTCATTATAAGTTAGCTCTTTATCTTCAAAAACTACTGCCGTATTGTGCGGTGTCTTTGTAACCTGCTCTTCAAACAAATCAATGATTGTTTTATTCACTGGATATGTGACTTCCGTATCATTGAATTCTTTCAACAACTGATTAAGCTCCTGAGGCGGAATAATGCTGCTTGAATTAACCGTCTCCTCATAATTTTCAAGATAACATCTGATTATTTTTTCAAAATATCCTTCTAAATCTTCCAGATTTTTTCCTGATTTCAGATTTTTTCTTAACGAAAAATCAATGCTTAATATATCACTTGTTATGCTGGCAGTACAATTTAAATAAGTATTGGTTAATTCATAATTTAAGGGTTCATTCTTATTTTCCTTATTCTTATTAGTTTCTCCCCGATCACTTTCAGGAACACCTTTTTCCAATTCATTGAAAACATGGAAGTTTACAAAATTGAATAAAACATCAAAGAAGGGATTTTTGTCGATCACTTTTTCTCCCGTTACTTTAACAATTTCAAGCAAAGTTGTCCTGTCTCTTCTTTTCAGTTCCCTTAGCTTATTCTCAATATACTCAAAGTAGATTTTCCACGTTAAATTTTGTTCAGACTTAAATCTAAATGGTATAGTATTTAAGAAACAGCCGAGTACTTTATCACCGTCTTCCTTCAATGGTCTGTTATTTGTTACAAGTCCTACGGTCAGCTCATCTTCATAAGTTAACATTTTCAAAGAATACAGATATGCCCCAAACAATAATCCCTTTAATGATAAACCGTCTTCTTTTATTCTTTTATTTAAAATTTCTAAAAAGTCTTTACTATATACTTTATTTAATCTTTGAACAACAGCTTCCTGTGAAAAAATATCCAGCTGCTTGTAACCAGACATTTCATTGCGCCAGAATGTCCTGTTTTCATCATTCTTTTTTTCTGTAATGCTCTCTATTACAAAATCCTTGTATGTGCACTTTAATGGCTTTAACGATTTCTCTTCCGGATTTTCTAAGAGATTCAAATAAAGATTGTTAAGCTCAGTACTGAAAGATGCAACACTCCATCCGTCTAAAATTGCATGATGACACTGAAATATAAAGATGGTATCACTTTTTAAATAAATTAAAGTGGCTCTCCATAACGGTGCTTTATTAATTTCAAATGGAATTGTCCGCTCTTTCCTAAGATATTCTTTAACAAAACTTCCGGCTTCTTTCTCGTCAGCGTTTGGTATTTCCGAATGATCCACTTTGATTGGAATAGTCTTGTAAACTATCTGGACTCCCTCTTTATAAATATCCAGATTAAATGCGGTCCTCAATATGCTGTGCTTCTTTACAATCAGCTCAAGAGCTTTTTCGAAAACCTTGAGATCAATTTTTCTTGTAAGCCGATACACCATCTGATCATGATAAATTGCTTGCTCGGGATTTAGCAAAGAACCAAAAACCATCCCATTCTGAATGTCACTCATTGGATAAATGTCCTCAACATTACCGCTGTCAGGTACTGATGGAAGTATTGTGTCTTTAAGAAGTGCAATTTCTTTTTCTGCTGCAATAAAATTCTCATTCACTCTGCCGTCAAGTGCAGGACATTTTCCAATCAGAGTAATTAATTCGGCTAATGTCCCAGTCCTGTATAAATCAAAAACTTTGATTTCCCTATTAAATAACTTTCTTATTTTATGGACTAATTTTATTACTTTTATTGAATCTCCGCCAAGTTCAAAAAAATTGTCATTTATTCCCGC
>CAYNTN010000046.1:0-30390 GCA_964399995.1 uncultured Ignavibacteriaceae bacterium | reverse complement strand
AAAATATATTTTTAAGACTAGAACTAATATTATTTATTGAATAATATTCTTACCAGCTGAAATACAGGAAATATATTTTGCGCAGAAGTTAAGTTGTAACTGAGTAATTTGTAAATTGTATTTACCATGCAGTCCATCCTCCATCAACAATTAAATTGTGTCCCGTTACGTAACTCGAAGCATCGGACAGCAGAAAAATTAAAGCGCCGGCAACTTCGTGATTATAGCTCATTCTTTTTAGTGGGGAAAAGTTGGAAAAGTTTTTTTCGAATTGTTCTTCATGATTATTCCAGACTCCGTGTGGAGTGATCTGATTTACACGCACGCCTTTATCAGCCCAATAAGTCGAGAGATACTGGGATAAAGCCATCACCCCTCCCTTTGTCGCTGAATAAGCTGCAGGACAACCGATACTCGTCCCTTCATACAAATTTTGATTTGGGGCTACAACAGAGTAGGTTGAAGGCATGTTAACAATTGAACCACTTCCGTTTTGTGCCATTGTACTTCCGATGATCTGACAGGTCAGGAATGTTCCTTTAAGATTTGTTTCAACAACAGCATCCCAGTCATCGTCTGTATATTCTTCAAACCTAGTAAAAAATTTTGCTGGCTTGTACTGATGACAATTTACGAGTCCGTCAATTCTCCCGAATTTTTCCAATGTAATTTTTTTTAATAATTCCACGTCTTCTCGAATACCTGCATCAATTGATATTCCTAAAATATCCCTGTTAAATCTTTTTCTCAAATTCACTGCATAGTCTTCAGAACCTGCCCCCTTAATGTCTGCAATGACAATCTTTGCTCCGTATTGCGCACAAGCTTCCGAAAAAGCTCTTCCAATTAATCCCATTCCCCCGGTGATAATAATCACCTTATCATCTAAATTGAATTTTTCCCTGAAATTTATTGCTTCAGGATTTGTAGTTCTTAACAGCATTTGTTTTTATGTGAATAGTTTATTTCCAATTCAAAATTTCCCAGTCTTACTGTGACTTTAAAATTTTCTAAAAACGGAATATGGAAAACAAATAATATAATAAGTTGATCTTAAGTGATATAACCTGTTTTGAATCTGAATCATTTTTGCTGCCTGTGCAAAAAAACATGATCTGCTTTGGCTGAAGAGATTAATTTAATTGGAAACTACTATGAGAATAAGATGAACTGGTTTAGATTTTCTGAAGCTGAAGAAATTAACAAGCTGTCTGTTCATTCACAGGGTTCATAATTCTGTTTTCCTAAAATCATTCTGTTAATTACATTTACTCGTAACCAATCTGTCCTCTAAGCTCAGGAATCAATTAAGGCAATCGGGAGAAATACAAGCTATTTCAATATTTTTTTATTTGACTCCGGTTGTGAATAATAATAATAATAATTATAGTAATAGCCGTAAGAACTCTTGAAGTTGAAGTTATTCAATACACATCCCAGCAGATGGTGAGGATACTTCTTGCTAAGCCGGTCATAGGTTTTCCAGAAAGCATCCGAAGGAGTTTTATTTGCCTGACAGACAAGTATGGTACCGTCCGTGATGTTGTAAAGAATTTCAGAATCTGTAACCGTAATAAACGGCGGTGAGTCAATAATGATAACATCATAAATCTCTTTCAGTTTATGAATAAATTGCTTCATCTGAACCGAACCTAAAAGTTCGGAAGGATTAGGAGGTATTGTACCGCTTGTAATATAGTATAAATTATCCATAGGTGTACGTTTTGTGATATCCTCAAGCGTTACATTTGTGAAAAGATAATCACTCAAACCCGGGAATTTATCGGATTCAAAAACTGAATGTATCCTTGGTTTTCTTAAATCACAATCCACTATTAATACTTTCTTGCCGGCTTGTGCAAAGCTTCCGGCAAGATTTGATGCAACGATTGTCTTTCCTTCAAAAGGAATCGAACTTGTTACCAGAATTGTTTTCAGCTGCTCGGATTCTAATTTTGAAAACTGAATCCTGGTCCTTAATGCCTTGAATGCTTCAGAAGCTGCTGAATTGGATTTATTTCCGACAATGAACTCCGGAGCATTATGACCATTCTTGCTTATAGATTCAATTTTAGGGATCCATGATAAGACACTTGCTCCCTTACCCTCGAGCTCTTCAGGAGACTTAATGGATTTATCAAGAAAATTTCTTACGAAAGCAAATGCAAGTCCTAATCCCAAACCGATAAGCACTCCGTTTAAAATAATTTTGGGTCTGTCAGGAGCTACAGGAGTGCTGTTATCCGAACCTAAGTCCAATATCTCTGCATTTCCTACTCTTGCTCTTTCGTTAATTGTGGCTTCTTGATACCTTTGCTCCAAAGTTGTATATAATCTTTCAGCGGATGCTCTCTCCCTTTCAAGTCTCACAAGCTCACCCATTTGCTGTGGAAGATTTGATAATTCGGCGGTTGATGATCTTATCAGGTCCTGATAATTCTTATTTCTTAAAATCATGTCCTGAATTTCCATCTTGGTATTAAAAATCTGTAAACTTAATTCCCTTTTATCATCAGGTGTATTTGCCACAATTCCCGATTTTAAAATTTCAATTTGATCAATAAGTTTTCCTCTTAGATTTTCAAGTTTTCTGTCATAACTTTCTTTCGTTTTTTCAATTACCAAAGAATCTTTTATTGGTGCCAGCTCGATATCTCTCTGTACTTCCAGATTAGCAACCTGAGTCTGAATAGCATTCAAATATGACTGATTTATCTGAGCGTTAATAAAATCATACAGTTTAGGATCCATCTTTTCAAATTCTTTTTCCAATGTTGCCAGATTGTTTTGCTTTATCTTTAAATCTAAATCATTTAATTTTATTCTGGATTCATAATCCGTGATTGTATTAACAAGTCCTGAGATCTTCGAATCGAGTGACATATAACCCGTTCTTTTCTGAAAATTCTCTATTGATGTTTCCGCATCATTCAACTCCTTGAATTTTCTTTCCTTTTCATCTACAATGAACTTCTTAACATTTGTGATATCCTGCCTGCTCATTTCCACATTATACTTTAAATAAACATTTGCATATGTCTTTGTAATGTACTGCAATTCTTCAAAATTCGGACCCTCAGCTGTAATGCTGATTGCATCCAATCCTCTTAAGACACCGATCGAAACAATATTTAACAAATCTTTTCTCAGAAGTTCCTGGGATACCGCTACTGTCTCGGGTAATAATGCACTGTTTAATAGCATACTGTACTTTCTGTTGCCTGTATTAAACGAATCTACAAGGGCTTTTGCTACTTTATCCCGCATATCATAACTTCTCATTACAGCTATCTGGATCGACATGTATTTCTCCGAAGCTCCGTTTACAGCGTCTGCAGGTGTAAAAGTGGCATTAAGAAGATTACCCGGCTGACCTTCGACTTTAACACTGGTGACTGACCTGAAAATATCAGATGCCGTATTAACATATATAAGTGTATAAATTATACTGATAGAAAGTATTATAAGTATGGGGACAAGATTTTGGCGTAAGACATTTAGATACTCCTTGACAATATCTTTTGACGGAGCACTATCCCTGGTTTGTTCAATTTCTTCAAATTCATCGTATGAGTTGTTTTTTGACATAATATAATCTTAAGTTTTAAATTCTAATAATAAAAATTTTTAAGAATTAGTATCTTGCTGTAATATTGTCTATTAAATAATAAAATGTTACAAGCGTTCCTACAAATGTAATAACCTGTTGTATGTAAAAAAATAAATTTTGAGTTGTCGGAGGCTGCGGAACAATTATCATGTCTCCCGGTTTTAGCAGCGGATTCTTGATCGGTTGTAAAATATCCTGCTTGTCACCATACAAATTATCCATTTGATAATAAAAAACTTCAGTAGCCTGTATCTTTGGAGTTTCACTTCTGAACCGGACGATCTTGATGTCTTCAAGAATATAAGGGCTTGTTCCTCCAACCATTATTAAAAAATCAAAGAGGTTAGTCCCCTGAGGTATTAAATATTTACCTGCGAAAGAACCCAAGACGGTAATTTCAATGTTTACCTTATTCTTATCGGCAAAATTAAAATAATTCCCTCCCCTGTTTATCTGAAGTTCTTCCGGACCTACCCTGATTTTGTCGCTGTCGTTTTGAGAAAAACAAAAATTAATTGATACGAAAAAGAACAGTAATGTTAAAAAACAACGGTAATGAATCAATTTATCTTTTGGTTTTAATGTATTAAAAATCGGAAAACTCATTATTATATTGGTTTAAAATATATAAAATAAATTAGTAATATCTTAGTCACAAAATTTTATATCTGACGACTATTCAGTAATAAACAAGTTATTTAGTATGAGCAACATCTTTATCCAAGATAACTTTCAATGGTTAATTTCAATCCTTCCTCAAAATTTACTACAGGACTGTAATTTATTTTTTCTTTAGCAAGATGAATGTCCGCAAAAGAGTGTTTAATATCCCCTGCTCTGGGTTTTTCATAAATCGGTTTAATGTTCTTCCCTAAAATTCGGTTGATGTGCTTAATCAATCCATTCAAAGTTATCTGACCGTTTGTCGCACAATTAACGGCTATCCCGGAATCACTATCTGACATGGCGGCAAGAATATTTGCTTCAACAATGTTAGAAACATATGTGAAATCTCTCGACTGCTCCCCGTCTCCGTAAACCACCGGTCTTTCATTACTATTCATTGCTTTAATAAATTTTGGAATTACCGCCGAATACTGGGATGACGGATCCTGCCTCGGTCCAAAAACATTAAAATACCTGAGCGCGATTGTTTCTAACCCGTATATCCGGGAAAAGACGTTGCAGTATTTCTCACCTGAAAGTTTTGAAACTGCATAAGGAGACAAAGGATTTGGTGTCATTGATTCATGCTTTGGAAGAACCGGATTGTCACCGTAGACAGATGATGAAGAAGCATAAATTACCTTCTTTACATCAGCAGATACGGATGCTTCCAGAATGTTTAATGTTCCGTTGACATTGACTTCATTTGAAGTAATAGGATCCTTTATTGACCTGGGTACGGAAGGTAAAGCTGCCTGATGCAAAACTATGTCTATTTTCTTAACTGAATCCTGAACTATGTGATAACTCCGGATATCACCTTCTATGAGATCTATGTCTTTCTCAAAGAGCTTAAGATTTTCCCTCTTGCCTGAAGAAAAATTATCAAGCACCCTCACATAGTATCCCTTCTCAAGCAACGCCGAAACTAAGTTTGAACCTATAAACCCTGCGCCTCCTGTTACTAAAAATCTTAATTTTGACATAAATCTTTTTTGTAATTGTTTTATAACCGGATTTTTAAGTCCCCATATGATTTTTATTTAAAAACGTCATATCTACAGCTCCGCTAACAGACTCACATGCTCCCGCATGTCCAAATTTTTTTTAAAGCGGTATGGATAATTTTTCTAAAAATCAAATGATTCAAGCTACTCTTTGCTGAACAATTTCATACTAAAGTAAAGACACTTCATTTGAGTTTAAAACAATGCTGAAAGAATAAGTGAGTTCTTCAAGATTTACCGTAAGCTTATACTTACCTCTGAATTCACTAACATAACCCTTCATACCTTTGAACAATCCATGTGTGATCAGAATTAAATCACCTTTTCTTATTTTCGTTTCCTCGATCTTTACTTTATCCGGTTCCAGAAGAGAATTCTTTATCAGCTCTATTTCACGGTCATTTACAATAGCAGGTCTGTTCTGATAGTGAATGTATTTTAAAGCCCCGACCGTGTTTGTTATAGCCCTTACTCTTTCTTCTTCATTACCATGAATGAACACATAACCTGAAAAAAGAGGTACCTGAATTTTTTTTTTCCTGTCTGACCAAATTCTTATCCTTTCAACAAAAGGTATGTAGGCTTCGATTTTTTTCTTCTCTATTTGACTTAAAACTGATTTTTCGTTTCTTGGCTTTACATTCATAACATACCATTTTTTCGAATCCGTATTTTCTAACATAGTAATTAATTAACTTCCTTCTTCCGGACTCAATTCACTTTACAATTGAGACCACCAAAATTCCTATCGAAATCAGCAATGCTGAAATACTCAGTATAAAATTTACATTATCCCTTGTAAAATATCTCGGTTCGCCTGTAAAAATCAAAATATCTCCCGGCATTAATGTGAGATTTAATTTATTCTTGAATTTCTCTCTTTCGAATTGAGGAGCTTCCCATAACAAATCGTTATAATCTAAATTAATAAGCTTATCTTTAGTCTTTAAACTGTCATTTCTGGGTCTGAAAAGCCTTATATCCTCCAATTTTGATTCAGGTATCGGACCTCCGCTGTATGATATCAAATCCATTACAGTCGAGCCTTTTGGTATCAAATATTTGCCGGGATACTTAATATAACCCCAAATATTAACTTCAATATTAACTTTATCCTTATCTGCATAATTATAATATCCTCCCTGCTGCGTGTTTACCGCGTCATTGCCTACTCTTTGTTTATCAATCTGGGATAATAAAAATGCGGGGGTTACTAGTATCAGGAAGAATATCTTGAAAGTTTTTAGATTCAAATATCCAGTTGCGTAAGTTAATAAAAAATTGTGTCTAAACATAAAAAAAAATCGCTTTAAATAAAAGTCTGAACTAATATTTAATCCCCCTTCTTGAACCAAACTTTTATTTCTTTGCCTTAAATCCATACCTTTATAACCTTTAACTGTCATTACATTTTTTTATTGATTCCTAATATTGCCATTTCTGTTCAAACGTTATTGAATATCATTCTCTAATTTTATTGCATTTGAAAAAATATTTTGGACAAGTACCTGTTAAATTTACATTGACTTACATTGGAAGCACTTTTTAATAAGTTGAAATAATGAACAAAAGACTTTATCTTTGACAGCTAAATTATGAGATTTCTGACTTTAAAAACTAAATAATTAAGAAAATTATTTAGTTTTTTATTTTTTTTATTGCTTATTTTTTCCGTGAAAATGATTCTGTTTTTGATAAAACCAGACTTTATATTTTAAAGAATGTTAATGTTTTTTGCATAAAATGAATAAACCCAGTCTAAATGGAGTAACTAAATCTCAACGAAACGGCATTCTAGAAGCTGTTGACTCAAAAGACAATATCAGAACTTATCTTAATATGATAAGGTCGAATATTTTGACGGCTTCTTTGATTACATTAGGATGCATCATATTAACTATCATCTATATTTTTTATGCCAAGGATATTTACAAATCAACATCAACAATAAAAATTAACCGTCCCCAGGGAAGTGTATTAAGCTCGAGTTTAATACCTGAATTTCAGGATTTCATTACTGACAGATACATTTCAAATGAAATTGAAGTTTTGAAGAGTTATAAAATTAGGGAAGGTGTAGCTTATAATTTATTGGATTCCTTTAAAATCAGTAAGGATTATGAAAGATTCTACTATATTTTTAACCATAACGGAGACGATCATACAAGCCTTGTTTCAGTTGCGGCACTTGCTGACATTTTGTCAGGCATCGTGAAGATTGATCAAAAAAGAGGCCTTGATGTTGTTGATATTGTAGCAGAGAGCCCGGCTAAATTCGAAGCAATGCTGATCGCGAATTTATATGCCAAATTATACCAGACATTCAGTCTTGATCTCTCCAGGGAAGAACTTACTAATCTTACAGGGTATCTGAAGGAAGAAAAGGAGAATAAATTCCAGGAATTATCAAAAATTGAAAATGACATACGTATTTACCAGCAAAACGGAGGATTGATTTTACTGGATGCTCAGGTAAAAAATCTTGTTGATAATATTTCCCAGCTTGAGGCACAAAAAAATGCAGCCAATATTGAACTGACCACTAAACAAAAAGAATATAAAAGCCTGAGTGATGAAATAAACAGAATAGATCCTACGTTAATTGATTACATAAGAGGCAAAGTTGATGAAATGTATTTAAATGAAGTTCAATCCAGCATTGCCGAACTTGAAACCAAAAGAGACATAGAATCTACAATACCTCAGGATGAAATTCTTAAAGATAAAACTATAAAAGATTATAATAAAAAAATCGAGCCGCTGCGGAAAACCCTTGATGAAAAGTTCCAGTCCCTGAAGGCTACCTTGTTTACAAGCACACCGGAGGAAAGAAGACAGATTGCACAAAAGCTCCTTGATGCCGATGTGGGAGTTAAGTCATACACTGCAAAAGTAAATACACTTTCTGGCATGCTTGGTAAATACGAGGATCAGTTTTCAAAACTTCCGGTTCAAAGCATTGAATTTGCCAAGCTTGAGAGAAACCGAAAAGCAACCGAAAAACTTTATCTGATACTTGAAGAAAAATTTCAGGAAGCAAAAATTAATGAAAGAATTAAATTGGGAACGGTTTTACTGATTGCACCAGGGATTATTGCCTCAAAGCCGTCAAAGCCAAACAGAATGCTTATTTTATTTCTGGGAGTAGTACTTGGAATGGCTTCAAGCGTAGGCTTTGTTTTTGCAAAAAATTATTTTGACCGTACTGTCAAAACTCCGGATGAGATAGAAAACAAAGGAATAAGTGTTTTGTCTTGGATACCGGTCATTGAGGAACTGAAGAATAAAAATCCCGAGAATGAATTCATCGTTGCTTTCAGTCCGAATTCTCCTCCTTCGGAAGCATTTAAGGCATTAAGAACGAGAGTTCAGTATGCTAAACTGGAAGATAATCCGATTAAGACTATTTTACTGACGAGTTCGGTACCTGCTGAAGGAAAAACAACAATTTCAATAAATTTAGCCGGAAGCATTGCTCAGTCTGACAAGAAAGTTTTACTGCTTGACTGCGACCTGAGGAAACCGAGAATGCACAATGTTTTTCAGATTGACAGATTTCCGGGGTTGAGTGATTATTTATTTTCAAATGCATCGCTCGAAGATATCATTAAAAAGACAAAGCTCGAAAACCTTGATGTCATTACCAGCGGAACCATTCCTCCGAATCCTTCTGAACTTCTTGGATCAAAGCAAATGAAAACTTTCATCGACAGAATGAAATCGGAGTATGATTTTATAATAATTGATTCGCCTCCGTTTATTTCGGTAACAGATGCAGAAATATTATTCAGAATTTCGGATGGTACAATCCTTGTGCTCAGAGCTTCCAAAACTCCTGCTGATGCATTCTACAGGACATGTGAAAAACTGATGCATATTGATCATCATAATTTTTTAGGAGTGGTTTTCAATAATTTTAAATTCAAGAACGCCTACGGGTATTATCATAATTATTATTACTACTATTCCCGCTCCGCCGAAAAGGTAAAGAATAACGGTGTGACTTCAATCTGATTTAAAAATACATTTATTAACCGAATTAAAGCTAAAAACACAGGCTGCTAATACACTCGATTTCAAATTTACTTTAACAGATAATTAAAACTAAATAAAAACTTTACTGAAGGGAATTATTTGAATTTAAAAGACAAAGTTATTGAAAATAAATTTACAGTCGGAATTATTGGTCTTGGTTACGTTGGATTGCCGCTAGCTCTGGAATTTGCAACCAAAGGAATTAAAGTAATAGGATTTGATCTCGACGAATCAAAGATAAAATCTATTCTTAAAGATAAAAAGTCTTACATCAAGCACATACCTTCGGATAAAATCAAAAAGACAGTCGGAGAAAAAACTCTCACTGCAACTACCGATTTTAAAAAACTTCCTCAGGCAGATGCAATCATAATCTGCGTTCCCACACCTCTGAATGCAAACCGTGAACCCGACATGAGCTATGTTGTTAATACAGCAGATATAATCGGGAAATATCTGCGAAAAGGACAGTTTATTTCACTTGAGAGTACTACTTATCCCGGGACTACCGATGAAATTCTCCTGAAAATTTTTGAATCGAAAGGCTTTAAGGCAGGTAAAGACTTTTATCTGTGCTTTTCACCGGAAAGGGAAGATCCGAATAATTCCAATTATTCAACAGCTACTATTCCGAAAGTATTAGGCGGAGTAACAAAGAGCTGTCTTGAAATGGGCAAACTGATTTATGAAAAAGTGATTGTCAAAGTGGTACCGGTATCATCAACTAAAGCTGCCGAGTCTGCCAAGCTTCTTGAAAATATTTTCAGATCAATAAATATTGCACTGGTAAATGAGCTAAAAGTTGTATTTGACAGAATGGGAATTGATGTGTGGGAAGTAATTGAAGCGGCATCTACGAAGCCATTCGGTTATACTGCATTCTATCCTGGTCCGGGACTCGGGGGACACTGCATTCCGATTGATCCGTTTTATCTTACATGGAAAGCTCGTGAATATGAGATATCAACCAAGTTCATTGAACTTGCCGGGGAAATTAACACTGCGATGCCGGAATATGTAGTTCACAAGGTAAATCACGCATTGAATGAAAATAAAAAATGTCTTAAAGGCGCAAAGATTCTTCTGCTTGGTCTTTCTTACAAAAAAGACATTGACGATCTTCGTGAGTCTCCTTCTTTGAAGCTGATAGAGCTTCTTCAGGACGAAGGTGCAGTAGTTGATTATAGTGATGAATATGTAACTTCCATTCCGAAGCTGAGAAAATATGAATTCAAAAAGAAATCTGTCCCTCTGACCGGGAGCAATATCGCAAAATATGATCTTATTTTGCTATCAACTGACCACACTTATTATGACTATAAATTGATTTTTGACAAAGCAAAGATAATAGTTGATTCAAGAAATGCATTCAAAAAATTCAAAGGCAAGAAATTATTTAAAGCCTAAATGAACAGAATAAAATTAGCGGTCATAGGCTGCGGGAGATGGGGAATGAATCATGTCCGTACAGCATACAAATTATTCGGAGATGATCTTGAATATTGTGCAGACAGCTATGAAAAAAATCTGATAAATGTAAAAGAAATTTCCGATAAAATAAAACTCAGCTCCGGCTTAAATGATATTCTCAATGATAAGGGAGTCAATGCGGTAATTGTATCAACTCCAGCCGAAACACATTTTGATATTACACGCGAGCTTCTTCTTGCCGGGAAAAATGTTTTAGTGGAAAAGCCGATCACCTTAAATTCTGATGAGGCAAAAATTTTAAATGATATTGCAGCTGAAGAAGGTTTAATCCTGATGGTTTGTCATCTGCTGTTATATCATCCGGCAATATTAAAGATAAAGGAGATTCTTGATATTGGCGAACTTGGAAATCTGCAGTACATTTACAGCAACAGACTGAATCTCGGAACAATCAGAACGGAAGAGAACATATTGTGGAGCTTTGCTCCACATGATATTTCCGTAATTCAGTTTTTAACCGGGAGTGTTCCGGAAGAGGTAAGCGCTGCGGGAGCGATTTTTGTTCAGGAAAATATTCAGGATACAACACTTACTTATTTAAGATTTAAAAATAATGTTCATGCACACATATATGTGAGCTGGCTTCATCCGTTTAAGGAGCAGAGGCTGGTTGTGATCGGCGACAAATCAATGATGGTTTTTGAAGATACGTTAAAAGAAAACAAATTAAAGTTATACAGAAAAGGTTTTGAAATGATTAACGGACTGCCGGTAAAAATTGAAGCTGATGCAGATTTTGAAAGCATTAAATTTGATCCCGCTTCACCGCTTGAAATTGAACAAAAACATTTCATTGACTGCATTATAAACAATACAACACCTCGCTCTGACGGGAAAAATGCCATTGAAGTTCTGGAAACTCTGGAAAGAGCGCAGCACGAATTATTAAAGATACAGAAATAATCATGCAGGATTATAAAGTGCATCCAACAGCAGTAGTAGATGACAATGTTAAAATAGGAAAAGGAACTTCGATATGGCATTTCTCCCACATTCAGTCCGGAGCAAGGATAGGTGAAAAATGTACAATCGGACAGAATGTGAATGTAGCAAACAATGTTTCGATCGGAAATTTTTGCAAAATACAGAATAATGTTTCAGTATATGAAGGTGTTACACTAGAAGATTATGTTTTTTGCGGACCTTCAATGGTTTTCACAAATATAATTTTTCCGAAATGTAAATATCCTCAGAGAGGCAGTGAGTTTTATGCAAAGACTCTTGTAAAAGAAGGAGCCTCCATAGGTGCAAATGCAACAATAGTTTGCGGTACAACTCTCGGTAAACATTGTCTGATAGGGGCCGGGGCGGTTGTGACAAAAGATGTTCCCGATTTTGCGTTATTACTGGGAAACCCGGGAAAAGTAATCGGATGGGTAAGTGAAGCAGGCATTAGACTTAAATTTGATGAAGACGGATATGCATATTGTGAAAGATCAAATAAAAAATATAAGTTCGAAAACGGTATTGTCAGAGAATCAAATTAAAATTTTTTATAATAGAGAATACAAGAAAGGAAATATTCTTTAATGAAACTTGCAATTGTAGGTACAGGATATGTCGGGCTGGTAACAGGGACATGCCTTGCAGATACGGGAAACGATGTTATATGCGTTGATATTGATAAGGAAAAAGTTGATAAGCTGAGAAATAATGTAATGCCTATATATGAACCGGATCTTGACATTTTTTTTGAAAGGAATGTTCAGGAAGGGAGGCTGAAATTCACAACAAATCTTGAAGAGGCAGTAAATCATGCTGAAATAATATTTCTTGCATTACCGACTCCTCCCGGTGAAGACGGTTCGGCTGATCTTTCGTACATACTCGGCGTCGCAGATGAACTCGGTAAAATTATCAAAGATTATAAAATAATTGTAAATAAAAGTACTGTACCTGTAGGAACAGCCGAGAAGGTTCGTGCAGCTATTTCAAAAAATACTAAAGCAGATTTTGACGTTGTGTCTAATCCTGAATTTCTGAGGGAAGGTCTTGCTGTTGATGATTTCATGAAACCTGACCGAATTGTAATCGGGACTAAATCAGAAAAGGCAAGGAAGTTAATGGAGCAGCTATTCGCGCCGTTTGTCAGGCAGGGAAATCCGATAGTGTTCATGGACGAGCGTTCATCCGAGCTGACAAAGTATGCATCAAATTCTTACCTTGCTACACGGATAACATTTATGAATGAGATCGCAAACATATGTGAAAAAATCGGTGCGGATGTTGACCTTGTAAGAATAGGAATGGGAAATGATACGAGGATTGGAAAAAGATTTTTATTCCCCGGAATCGGATATGGAGGCAGCTGCTTTCCAAAAGATGTATGCGCACTTCATAAGTCTGCAAAAGAGATTGGTTATAATTTTGATATTCTTGATTCGGTAATGAGAGTAAATGAAAATCAGAAGACAATCATCGTACCGAAGATAAAGAGTTTTTTCAAGAATAATCTTAAAGGAAAAAAAATCGCACTGTGGGGACTTGCATTTAAACCTGATACCGATGATATAAGAGAAGCTCCAGCGTTATATATAATAAATAAACTGCTTGAAGAAGGCGTAACAATCACGGCATATGATCCCGAAGCAATGGACAATGTAAGAAAATTATTAGGCGATAAGATTGAATTTGTTCACGATCATTATGAAGCATTGAAAGATGCTGATGCACTGGTAATAGCCACCGAATGGTCGGTTTTCAGAACTCCTGATTTTAAAAAGGTCGCGGATAATTTAAAATCAAAAGTTATTTTTGACGGAAGAAATCTCTATGATTTAAACCAGATGGAGAATCTCGGTTTTTATTACAGCAGCATCGGGAGGAAATTAGTTAATGGTCTGGACTAAAGTTGAGTGAGTTGAGTGGGTTGAGTAAGTGAGTAATGGTGAGTGATTCAACAAACTGTACTAACTTAACAAAATATAACAATTTTTAAAAATAAAACAGAAAGTATAATTAATGAAAGTACCGCTGCTGGATCTTAAAGCTCAGTATCTGACAATTAAACCTGAAATTGATGCAGCATTGATCAGAATGGCTGAATCACAGAATCTGATATTAGGAGCAGAAGTTGATTTATTTGAAAAAAACGTTGCAGCATATCTCGATGTAAAGCATGCAATTGGAGTTTCATCAGGAACGGATGCACTGCTTATTGCCTTAATGGCAATTGATCTTAAACCCGGTGATGAGGTTATTATTCCGACGTATTCATTTTTTGCCACTGCAGGCGTAGTCAGCAGGATGAATGCAAAACCGGTATTCATTGACAGTGACCCTGTAACATTTAATCTTGATCCTGAAAAAATAAAACCGCTGATCAATAAAAAAACAAAGGCAATAGTGCCGGTTCATCTTTATGGGCAAAGCTGCGAGATGGATAAAATAATGGAAATCGCACGTGAATATAATCTAAAAGTAATTGAAGATGCTGCACAATCAATCGGCACTCAGTATAAAGACGGAAGAAAAGTCGGAAACATCGGTCACATCGGATGCTTCTCATTTTATCCGAGTAAGAATTTAGGATGTTTCGGAGACGGAGGACTTGTTACGACCAATGATGATAAACTTGCTGATAAATTAAGAATACTCCGGGTTCACGGAGGTAATCCTAAATACTATCATAAAATCATAGGCGGCAATTTCAGAATTGATGCAATTCAAGCTGCAGTATTAAATGTAAAGCTGCCTCATCTGGATTCATGGACAAAACGCAGACAGGAAAATGCAGGGCTTTATACAAAGTTATTCATCGAAAACGGTTTAGCTGAAGCTGAGGGGAAATTAAAGTTCGATGGCAAGAATAAAGTTTTACTGCCAGAGCCGGTTTATAAAAAATGCAATTTGAAATATTATCACATTTATAATCAGTATGTGATCAGAGTTGAAAGCAGGGACGAACTGAGGAAATTTTTAACTGAAAATGAGATCGGAACTGAGATCTATTACCCGGTTCCATTTCATATGCAGGAATGTTTTGCGGACTTAGGTTATAAACAAGGAGACTTCCCGGTTTCCGAATTATGTGCAAAAGATACAATTGCATTGCCTATCTACCCTGAGCTTACAACGGATCAAATTGAATTCACTGTTCAGACAATAAAAAAATTCATCAATAAATAAATTAATATTCAGAAAAATTAAATTAAGTAATGAAAAAAGCTTTAATATCCGGGATCACCGGACAGGATGGCAGTTATCTGACAGAGTTGTTGCTTGAAAAAGGTTATGAAGTTCACGGGATCATTAGAAGAAGCAGTTCTTTTAATACAAAAAGAATAGATCACCTGTATTCAGATTCAAAGTTGCTTGACAGTAAATTATTCCTTCACTTCGGTGATCTTGTTGACACAAGCAGTTTGAACCGCCTTCTTGAAAAGATCGAACCTGACGAGATTTACAATCTTGCGGCGCAGAGTCATGTCAAGGTTTCATTCGAAGTACCTGATTACACAGCACAGGTAGATGCTTTGGGGACTTTAAGATTTCTTGATGCAATTCGCGAGACCGGTTTAAGAAAAGTAAAATTTTATCAGGCATCAACGAGCGAGCTTTATGGGAAAGTGCAGGAAGTTCCTCAGACAGAGAAAACTCCGTTCTATCCGAGAAGTCCTTACGGAGTTGCAAAAATTTACGGTTACTGGATAGTTGTGAATTACCGTGAAGCTTACAATATTTTTGCATGCAACGGAATATTATTTAATCATGAATCTCCGCGAAGAGGAGAAACATTTGTAACGCGGAAAATTACGAGAGCAGTTGCAAGGATAAGCCAGGGATTGCAGGAAAGCATTTCACTCGGTAATCTCAATTCAAAACGTGACTGGGGTTATGCACCGGAATTTTGTGAAGGGATGTGGAGGATGCTTCAGCACGATGAGCCGGAAGACTTTGTACTTGCAACGGGGGAAACACATTCCATAAGGGAATTTGCAGAACTGGCTTTTAAGGAAATTGATATCAACATCGAGTGGAAAGGGAAAAATGAAAATGAAGTCGGTAAAGATTCAAAGACAGGAAAAGTTCTGGTTGAAGTTGATAAAAATTATTTCAGACCGACGGAAGTTGATCTTCTGATAGGTGATCCAAGTAAAGCACAAAAAATATTGGGATGGAAACCAAAAGTTACATTTGAAGAACTTGTGAAAATTATGATTAAAGCAGATGTTGATATGGTTAAGAAAAAAGGATATTAGTGGATTCATAAGATTCATATGATTTTTAAGATTCATAAGATTTATAAGATTTACGAATCTTACGAATCTTGCGGTCTATAAATCTTATGAATCTTACGAACCTTATAAATCTTATGAATCTAATTTGAACCATTCAAACAACTTACTTGCTATCAACGGGGGTAAGCCGGTTTCCGGAATTAAAATACCTCTTTATAAACCTTCTATTGAAGACGATGATATCGAAGCAGTTAAAAATGCAGTTGCCACAACATTTGTCAGCGGTGACGGACCGGAATGCCGTGCATTTGAAAAAGAACTTGCCGAATATCTTGGTGTTAAACACGCCTTCTTCACAACAAACTGTACTGCAGCATTAGATCTCGCTTTAATGATTAAAAACTTCCCTGCAGGAAGTAATGTTATTGTCCCTAATTTTACATTTACATCCACGGCATTAGCTCCTATACTTAATAATTTAAATGTTAAGCTTGTTGATGTGGACCCGTTAAGTGGAAATATTAACGTAAATAAAATTGAAGAAGCAATTACGGAAAAGACTGTTGCAATAATCCCTGTTGACTATGCGGGTTATCCATGTGACATGGATATGATAAATGCAATTGCCAGGAAACATAAACTTTATGTGGTTCATGATGCAGCGCAGTCAATTGGTTCGGTGTATAAGGGAAAGAAAACCGGAACACTGGCGGATGTAACGTGTTTCAGTTTTCACGGGACAAAAAATTTAGTTGTAGGTGAAGGCGGCGCTATTGTTACAGATAATGATGAACTTGCAAAAAAGATTATAATCATGCGTGACAAAGGAACAGACAAACACACTTATCTGACTGACCCTCTTAAAAAAGGTTATTACGAATATGTTGATAAAGGTAACAGTTATGTACAATCAAATATTCTCGGAGCGTTGGGAAGAACACAATTGAAAAAACTGGACACATTGAATGCTAGGAGAAAAGAAATTGCCTATAAATATTTAGACGCATTTAAGGAAATTGAACCAATCGGTTTACGTCCTGAAGTAAAAGGTATTGAAAGCAACTGGCATTTATTTAATATTCTTGTTCAGCCCGATGATAAGGCATTTTTGCTTGAAGCTTTAGATGCCGAAGGAATCGGCGTAAACATACATTACAGTCCTTTGCATATTAATTCTTACTTTAACCGTGTTTGTGATTTTGACAGAAATAATTTAACCGGCTCCGTGGAATTTTTTAAAAGACTTATAAGAATTCCCATGTATCCTGCGCTTACAGATGAGCAGGTGGAATCAGTTATAAAAGCTGTCCTGAAAATTTTCAAAAATTAATTCACCAGTTATCTATATTGAAAAAAATATTATTGTGGATTGAAGATATTTTGTGGAGCTTCAAATGCAGATATTATTTTTACATTCACGGTCCCTATGGCGTTTCGAATTGTATTGAGAGAATGCCTTTTCATTTGATTATAAAATATTTGAGAAAATACGGTGCGTCGATAGGTGATGATTGCAGAATTGAAACAGGGATAATACTTCACAGACCCGATAAACAACTTCCTTTTAAAAATCTTACTTTAGGTAAAAATATCTACATCGGTCGCAAATCAATAATCGATCTGACAGAGAAAGTTATTTTTGAAGATTATTCTGCTATTGGCGCATATTGTCAAATATGGACACATAAAGGAACATCTTTATTCCCGCCATACTCTGAAGTAAGAGCACAGGTTACTTTAAAATGCGGAGTAGTTTGTTATTCTGGAGTTTTAGTTTCACCCGGGGTGACAATTGGAAGTCATTCCAGTATCGGAGCGAACTCAGTCGTGAATTCAAATATCCCTCCTGATTGCTTTTGCGCCGGTCTGCCTGCAAAAAAAATACGTGACAATACACAGAAAAATTGATATTGAATCAAATTGAAAGTGTTTTCAAAATAAGAGGATAAGATTGATTCTTTAATATCATACAGAAAGAGTCTTGAAATTAATAATAAATTTCATTTCAAAGATAGGTGTTGATTCAATTTCAAGACTGATTGGATTTCTTACACTGCCTTTAATAACAAGAGCATTAGGACCTGAGGGATACGGGCTATATTCATACCTTTTTGTAATTGTTTCCTATTTTGGTTTCTTTGTTGACTTTGGATATTTAAGCTACGGAACTAACAAGCTTTGTGAAAAAGTTGACAGCAGCATTGTAATCGGAAGAATAATATCACTTCAGATACTTACATTAATTTTCACTTACTCGGTACTTTTCGCTACCGGATATTTTATCTTTGAAACCGACAAATACATACTGATTCTTATTTTTTCTTTTACCTATATAGCCCAGGTGTTTGCAATACGATATTATTATCTTGCAAATAACAAATTATACTACAATTCAATATCGGAGTTAGCCGGTCAGCTTGTTTATGCAGCTCTGATTTTTCTTTTATTCATTAAGTTTCCTTCCGTCACAGTATTAATCATTGTTTCGGTAATTCAATCATTGATCACATCTGTCTTTCTGTTCTTGCCTTTCATCAGTAAAAACAAAATTGTCATAAATCTTGATTTGAAGATTAACCTTAAGACACTGAAGGAAGCATACAAGCTCGGGCTTGCGACTAAAGCCGAAGGCATTACCTCCTCCTTCATTATTCTGTATACAGGCATAGCGCTTAATGAACAGGCAGTAGGACTTTACAACGCTTCTAACAAGATATACCTCATCTTACTTACTGTTGTACAGGGATTAAGCTTTACTTTAATGCCAGTACTCCTGACTTATGTAAAGAAACCGGAAGCGATCAGTGTAAGAAAGATAAGCCTGATTTTTTATGTATATGTCCTGGCAGGGTTTGTGCTTGGTTGTGCAATGATTATTTTTGCTGAAAAAATTATACTGATTATGTTCGGTGAAAATTTCATGGAATCTGTTTTCATTCTGAAAAGTTTTTCCCTGACAATATTTATCTGGCCTGTTGTAATGTTTAATTCTCTTATTATTCTTGCCTACAATAAATACAATTACCTGTTGATTATATCTGTATTCTCTATGATCCTTTCGGTTATATTTTCTATTATTCTGATAAATGTATTTGGTGTCAAAGGAGCGGGGTTTGTGCTACCATTAGTAGCGGCGGCGACAATTATTTTAAGTTACAGTTTTCTCAGGAAAATTTCCGTAAAAGAAAAATTTAATGTCTCTGATATGTTTTCTCTAAGACTCGCTTACAGCGCAATAAAAGAGCTGCTAAACAAGGATTTATAAGATTCATAAGATTCATAAGATTCATAAGATTCATAAGATTCATAAGATTAATAAGATTAATAAGATTAATAAGATTAATAAGATTAATAAGATTAATAAAATTAATAAGATTAATAAAATTCATGAGATTTATGAGATTTATAAGATTGTTGGATTTACTTGCTGCTTAATCTAACTCTTAATCCTACAATCTGGTAACCCTATAAATTCAAATTCAGACATAATCCTACAATCTTGTAATTCTGTAAATCCTAAACTGGCATAGCCAGTACCAAAATTGAAAATGTTATTTGTTTATATCTTAATTTTGTGCTGTCTAAAAAGCGATGTTATTTTTACCACTAAGTACACTAAGAGCACAAAGATATTTTTTTTAAATCATTTTTTCTTAGTGTACTAAGTGTACTTAGTGGTAAAATATAGTTTAAGACTTAACTAATTTTATTTATTGAATAATATTCTTACCATTTTGAGTAGAATTTTACTTGTGACTGACTAATTCAGACAAAATATCCCGGATATAAGTGAATATGACCAAATACTTTCTAACTTTTTTGCTTTTTAATATTTCCATATTTTACTTTTAAATCTAACAGATATGGAAATAATTGTTGCCTATATTCTTATAATAGTTTCACTGGTGCTGTTATTATATAATTACCGGACAGGAATAATAACCTCATTCATAGTAATTACAAATTTCGGGGAGTTTATTTATTTAAATCCCAACCTTGAGATTGGAGATTTTGGTGGTCTCGGAACGATTTATTTTATGGATATATTCTGGATTGCCGTTATTATTGTAGTTTTACTGAAGAATGATAAACTGTATCTGCTCAACTATAAAATTTCTTTTTTAATATTCGTTTCATTATTCATCATTTCTGTCAGTATTCCATTTTTAATTTCTTCATTTTCAATAAAAGATCTGATAAGCGTCATCAGACCTATGGGGAATTTTTTATTTCTTCCGTATTTTGTTGTCACAATTACTGATATGAAATCGCTGAATTTTTTCGAAAAGTCTATTGTAGCCGTTTCAACGGCTTTTATCTGTATCCAGTGCTATGAATATATAACACAAAGCAGAATTCCTCTCAGGATATTTGAAAGCGACAGCGTTTACTTCGGAGAAGATCCTTACGCATTACAAATCGGAAGCGTTACAACAGGATACATCTGGTCAAGGATAGGATATCTTTTACCTTTTAATTTGTTATTCGGATGCTATTATTATTTTTCCGAAAACAGAAATTATGGTTTGTTTTTAATATCAATCTATATTTTATCAATCATGATTTCTCTCAGCAGGATCTGGATCGTAGGATTCGGCTTTTTTCTTTTGATCATTACGATATTAATACTTTTTGAGAAAGAAAAAGAAAAAAAGATATTAGTAAAGTTATTTACATTATTAGGGAGTTTCGCGATAATGGGCACAATACTTATTTTTACCTCATCCACTTTCAACCAGATATTCGATATTTTTCTACTGAGAGTAAATTCAATCAATGATCTTGCCGACAAGACAGACTCAACTTTTCTCAGCAGGGAATATACTCTCCTTCAGATGTTAAAAGTCTGGGCTGAATATCCAATCTTTGGCGCGGGATTCTCAATTCTCTCAAGAAAGCTGATTACAAATGATCTTGGGCTGCCTAATCTGATAACTATCTTCGGCGGAGCGGGTGTCATTATGATCATTACTTTTATAATAGAATTCTACGGAAACATAAAACCTTTCATTCAAAATTATTATGTATTGTTTGCTTCTTTGTTTTCCGTTATGATGATGATCACATTTATGTATATATTCAGCATTGATATGTTTTATTTTAATGCAACCGGAGCAATTTTACTTGCATTGGGTAACGTTATCCTTAATATCGGTAAAGAAAAATCTTAACACAGAAAATTATTACTTTAAACGAGCTATATTGGGTTTTAGGTGAGCAGGAATTAGGTCCGCTGGAATCTTATTTTGCAAAAGCTTTAAAAGAAAACGGTAAAAATGTAAATTACATAAACATCCATTCCATATATCAGGAAAAATGGAAAAAGCTGAGCGGGTATTCACACCGGCTTCCAAGGAAATATGACAACTACCTTCAGAAAAAGTACTCGCATGTTATAAATGATGCTTTGTTATCAAAATATAAAATTGAAAAACCCTCTCACGTATTCATTTATAATGACTGCAAAGTTCTACCTGAAACCCTTGAATTCTTTAAGAAAAAAGGTACAAAGATAATTGTATTTCTCGGAGACGATCCTAATTATCTTTTCCCGGGTAAGAAAACTTTTCTTATTACTGTGATGCATGCCGATAAAATAATTGTTCCGGATTCCGGCTGGATAGACGGCATTAAAATGCTTGACATCAATGACATCATATACTCACCTTTCGGAACCGATACTTCTGTCTTTTTTCCAATGAATCCTGATGACAGTGAATTAAAAAAATACAGCACGGACATCCTGTTCATCGGAACGGGCTATTACTTGAATTCATGGGGGATAAAAAGGTCTGCTATTTTAAACGAACTTAGCGGCTTAAAAATGAAAATCTTCGGGGACAGTCAATGGAGTGATTTGTTTCCATATTTTCCCGATCTTAAAAATCATTACATCAACGAAACTCTTTCGGTAAAGGAAGTAAACACAGCCTGCAATTGTGCAAAGATCTATCCTGTTGTTGTAAATTCCGGAGTGATTAACGGTGTATCAACAAGAGTTTTTGATGGTATAGCTTCAGGAATATTTGTACTGGCTGAATATAAAAAAGATCTGGATGCACTTTTTCCCGGCGGTGAAGTGGTATGTTTTAAATCTAAAAGCGAGCTGCGTGAGAAAGCCCTTTATTATCTTAAAAATGAAAATGAAAGGAAAGAGCATATAGCTAAATCAGCAAAAATCCTGAATGAAAAATTTACTGCTGCGAAGCTTTTGAAAAATATTCTGGAACAAATCTGAGGCATTTTGGATACTTCATCATTCGAAAAGAAAAACGGCAAATATTTTTTAAAGTACTTAAGATCCGAAAGCTACTATAAAAACGGACTCCTCCTTGAATGCATTCAGCATTTTAAATACCTTATGAAAGGAAGGCTTCTTGATCTCGGCTGCGGCAATAAACCTTATTCAGATATTTACAATGAAGTGTGCGATTCTTCAGTCGGATGTGATGTTCCGTTTTCTTTACATAAAAATGCTAATGTAGAAGTACTGTGCCATGCAGAAGATATTGATAAACATTTTGAGCAGGGATATTTTGACTGTGTCATTTGTACTGAAGTTCTGGAGCATACTGTTGATGATAACAAAGTCATGCAAAATATAAGTAAAATTTTAAAGACTGACGGCAATCTGATTATTTCTGCTCCGTTCACTTATGTACTTCATGAAGCTCCTCATGATTTCAGACGATATACTCTTTACGGATTAACCAATATTCTTGAAAGAAATAATTTTGAAGTGAAGTCTGCATTTTCAATGGGAGGAACTTTCTCGTCAGGATTTTATATTTACTATTATGCTTTGACAAAAATTTTTTATTATGCATTTAAGAAAATCGGTTTAAAGAATCTGCGAGAAAATGTTTTTGTAAGTGCAGTCACATCATTTCCCGAATGGCTGTTTTTTAAATTTAATATTGGTTCTTTCCGGAAAAAATTAACATCCAACAAATATCCCACAAAGAATGAAATGTACTCATCATTGGGTTATTTTATAGCTGCTAAAAAAATAAATGACATCTGACAAGATTACGGTTGTAGAAGTATCCGAATGCTTCCCGAATAAGTTCAAGCCTGTGACCGGTGAGTTTATATTACATCAAGCCAGAGCATTGTCTGTGCATTGCAAAGTAATAATGATTGTTCCACTCAGATATGTACCTCCCAGAGAATTGCTTTCACTAAATCCAATTAAACTGATCTCCGGTATTTCAAAATGGTTCTCCGCATTACGGGAGACCAAAGATTTTACAGAAGGAAATCTGACTGTATTTTATTTCGGATACGTTTCATTACCGAGACCTTACTTTGAATTTGCCGATGAACATGTAATTAATTTATTTCTTTATAAAAAAGTTGTTAAGAAGTTAAAGGAATTTAACCCGGACATTATTTACTGCAACTGGCTCAGGCATTGGGCTGAATTTTCATGTAAACTCGCTGACCAATTTAAACTACCTTTGATCATCGATCATCACGAAGACATACAGTCTTTAAAAAAGTTATTTCCGGAAGATTACATGAAGATTCTGAAGACATTTGAAAAAGCAAACCGCATCATAGTTCACAGCGGGGTGAGTAAAAATGAACTTATGAGTGAAAAATTAATTTTACCGGAACTGACAATTAACTATCTGGGACAGAATTTTAAAATTGAGGAGAACGAGAAGAAATTTAGTAATGATGTAATAAAATTACTGTGCGTAAGTCATTTGTCCGAGAGGAGGAAGAACATTGAAGTTCTCATAACGGCAATGTCTCTTATTAAATCCGCAAACACAATTGAATTAACAATTGCCGGAGACGGAATTTTAAAACAGGAGTACATTGAACTCACGCGCAAATTAAACTTACAAAATATAATTCATTTCATGGGGTCTAAATCTCAGCAGGAACTCAACGCTATAATGGATGAATCCGATATATTCGTTTTACCAAGTTATCCTGAGGCTTTCGGAGTAGTCTTCATCGAATCTCTGGCAAAAGGACTGCCGGTAATTACCTGCGAAGGCAACGGAGGTGGTGAAGAATTAAAGAGCCTTGGTTATGCTGTTGTGTTGGTAAAACCTTATTCTCATACAGAACTTTCGAAAGCCATTGAAGAATTAATTGCTGACAAAAAAAGAATGTCCGAGATGTCCTTACAGGGAAAGGAGATTGTCAAAAAATATTTTACATGGGAAAGGAATGCATCGAATACTTTAGATATTATAAATGAAACTTTGAAAGATCATTTACCACTTAGCCACAAAGACACCAAGAAAATGTTTTAGAAAATCTTTGTGTCTTTGTGTCTTAGTGGTTTAATAATTCAACTAATATAAACCGGTTCAGATCCTAAGACTTGAAAACTCTATCTCACCAATATCATCTTCCTTACATCCGAAGATTCCGATATTCCATTATTTGAATACATTCTGTAGAAGTAAATCCCGCTTGAAAATCCTGATGCATCCCATTGCTGCTCATAAAATCCTGCCTGCAATTTCCTGTTAATTAATACTGCAACTTCCTTTCCGGCAATGTCATAAACTGAAAGTTTGATTTCAGATTCATAAGGCAATTCGAAAGCAATCTTTGTAGAAGGATTAAAAGGATTAGGATAATTTTGCAGCAACTTAAATTTTTCCGGAGCTCCTATATTTATTTCATTGGTCAGGTTAAAATATTCATAGTTACCGTTGTAGTCCGTCTGCTTCAGTCTGTAAGAATATTTTCCGGATTTTAGATTCTTATCCGTAAATTCATAACTTACGGGTTCTGAAGTTGTACCATTCCCATTAACAAACCCCGCATTAATCCAATCTTCACCGCCATACCTTCGCTCAATATAAAATCCCAGGTTGTTAATTTCATTGCCGGTCGTCCATCTGAGCAGCACATTGTTCCTGCTGACTGAGGATGTAAATGAAGTTAGTTCAACAGGCAAAAGCGTTTCATCAGCATGAACAAGTATAATGTCATTTCCTGCAACACCTATAACAGCTGTATCATTTATAATGATAGTGGAATTAATCCTTTGATCAGTAATACTCTGTATAAAGAAATCGGAAAACCATTCATTACCTCCGTCTAAAGTATAAAGCACGGTTCCGTTGCTGCCACAGACATAACCCGAGCTTGCAGACCTAAATTGTAAATCATAAAGGTCGGCATTCGTACTTGTAGGAATGGAGTCCCATGAAAAATAATTTGTAGACCTGTATAATTTTCCGTTATCACCAATAATACCCAAAATGTCGCCGAAGAACCATGTTCCCATCAGTCCGATTTTGTTAAGATCTGTTGCCGTATCGTTCAGACTTCTGTTTTCCCAGTTCAATCCTCCGTTAGAAGACCGGAGTAAAGTTCCGTCATCGCCCACGATAAAGTTTGTAAAGGAGTTTAAAGAAAAAACAGAATTCAGATTTTTTGTAACACCGCTGTTAATTATACTCCAGTTATCGCCTCCGTTTGTAGATTTTATTATTAATCCGGATTCACCAACAGCAATTAAATCATTCAATCCTGAGCCAATGAAATCAATACTGTTCAGATTTTCTGTAACAGATGAATTCAAAACAGACCATGTTATTCCCTGATCTAATGATCTTATTACGGTCCCGTTATCTCCGACACCAAATGTAACTGCAGTATCTATCCTGATAGTATTTTTCAGATAATTAATGGTATTCAGAGTAGCGATATTTCTCTCAGTCCATGCCATGTTTAAAGGATCGGTGGTTGTATAAATTTTTCCGCCGGCACCAGCAGCAATATAATACAGATCAACAAGTCCTTCACTGCCGTTATAACGTAATCCGGAGGATAAAGTCTCTATCGGGTTTTGATGCGTTTTTTTTACAAACACGCAGCTTCCTCTGAATCCTGCGGCAAATATGCAAACTACAAAAAGCGGTAAGATAAATTTTTTCATGAGTTATTTTTTTTAATTAATAAATGTTCTTAAAATTAATTTTGTTCTAAAATGTTTTTAAAAATATTGTTTTCATAATTTACAGTCAAAGAAAAAATTGGCATATTGTGGCATGATATTTCATGAGAAAACGGTTTCTTGGGTAAATCCGTGTTTCCTGCATAATAAATTCTAATGTATTGTACATAAATTTGTGGCAGCGATCAAAAGATGAAAGATAATCAGTTAATTACAGCATTAAGGACATTGACGAAATCTGAATTTCGTCAGTTCGGGGTTTTTATTAAATCTCCGTACTTCAACAACCGCAGTGAAGTCATACGGTTTTACGAAGCAATAAAAAATTTTTATCCGGAATTTAAATTAACTGAAGATAGCAGAGAGCATGTTTTCAGTAAAGTCTACCCCGGAAAAAAGCAAAACGATGTATTGATGAGAAAGCTGTTTTCCCTCACAGCTAATCTTTTGCTGGAGTTCATTACCATCAGCAGTTTCCGGGAGAATAAACTTGAGTTCAATAACAGAATGTTAGATAAACTCAGAGAGAGAAAACTACCACAAATGTTCGAGAGAAAATCTAAACAAATGAATACTCTCCTGCAAAACAGCAAACGAGATCTTGATTTTTACGAGAGCAAGCTTAAATATACTTCCATTCTAAACGGTCATCTGCTTAACACAGATGAAAAATCTATGATTAACAGGATGCAGAATGAACTTGACGATTTCATAGAATATTTTCTGGTTTTTATATTTGTACTTTACATACGGCTGGGTGAATGGTCAAGGAATTTTAACGTAAAGTTCGATTTAAAATTTTATGACGAAGTAATAAAATATTATTCATCAGAAAGAGGCGGAGATGTTACATTGGCTAAATTATATTATAATATGTTAATGCTGCTGAACACGGAAGATGAAAAGTATTACTATGAGTTAATGAAATGCCGGGATTCATTTGAAAAGAAGCTTAGCGATATGGATGATTATAACATTGCAATTGTTTCCATTCAATACTGTCATAAGGAAGTTCTGAAGGGAAATACAGAATACCGTAAACACCAGTTTGAGATCACAAGCAATCTGCTGAAAAAAAATTTAATACCGGCTGGTTATATTGAACCGTATTTTTTTACTAATACTATCCGCAACTCGGTTCAGATTGGAGAATTCAAATGGTCGGAAAATTTTATAAGAGAATATAAAGACCGCCTTAATCCCGACATAGCTCAGGAAATAACAGATTACTCATATGCAATGGTTGAGTTTGGGAAAGGTAATTTTGAAGAGTCATTAATGCGGCTTTCAAAAATAAACATTGAAAGATCAAATATGAAGCTCGATATCAGGAATTTACTGGTAATGAATTATTATGAGCTGGATTATAAGCTCGAGCTTGAGTCATTAATTGATTCATACAAACATTTCCTTCAAAGAGATAAATCAATAACACTTAAGTCGAAGAACGCAAGAATGCTTTTCCTTAATTTCGTTTCCGACCTTGTTAAAATTAATCACAACGGGAAAAATAATTCTGCATACATACTTAAAAAAGAAATTGAAAAAGAACCTTATTTTAATTTTAAAGATTGGATTTTGAAAAAGGCTGAAGAGTTATGTAACTAAATTTAGTTTTCAATCTGTACACAGTTGTTAATCTATCTTAAAAGGCTTTACCTTAATACTTTTATCCTGAACTGTAACTACCGAATTTTCCGGGACAACCCGCCAGGTTTCCTGATAATTTCCGATTGGCTCTGAAACCAGACACGCAGCAAAGTCACCAAACTTTCCTTCTACATGCGGATTCAGACGGGTTAATTCTTCAATACTCGGACTTATGTATAGAGACGGTCCTTTTCCGTCACTTCCGTATCTGAATCCCCAGAGACTCTCACCGTCAGAGATCGCAAGTGTCATCCATAAATCTCCTGTAACACCGGCTTTTGCACCTTCGGTTTTTACGAAGCGGACCATCTCAGCTATCGCAGAAGTCACGTCATCCTCAAGCCCAAATGTCAGAGCAAGATAGAACATTACTTCAGAATCAGTAGAACCTATGAGATCATTAAAATACTCGGGAGAGATCTCCGCAAGTAACGCCTGCCTGAGAAATTCAAACTGAGCGATTTGCCCGTTGTGCATGAACAGCCACCGGTTGTATCTGAATGGATGACAGTTAGTTTCCTGAATCGGAGCAATAGACGCCGCTCGTACATGAGACATGAATAAAGGTGATTCTATATGCGATGCAAGATCATGAAGGTTTATGTCATTCCATGCTGGACGAATACTGCGGAATAAACCCGGGTAGGGCTGTTTATCATACCAGCCAAGTCCGTAACCATCACCGTTAGTGGGAATCCGCAATGCTCTTGAATGAAGACTCTGATGGATGAGATTATCTTTAGGCTTGATGAGCAATTCACTCATCAGAATAGGACCACCGGTGTATGCAAGCCATCTGCACATAATTAAATTAAGAATTAAAAATTACGAATTACGAATTTCGAGTTACAAGTTACAAGTTACAAGTCACAAGTTACAAGTTACAAGTTACAAGTTACAAGTTACGTGTTACAAGTTACGTGTTAAAAATAACGAATAACTAGTCTGAGAAAAAAGAAAATTAAAATTACACGCCGAACTGAGACAAATGGTGATCCAGATGCTTGTAAAGCATATTGTTCCATTCTGTCTTATTCAATACACCGAATGAGTCCGATTCTTTATTATCAAAATGACTTTCCCCAAGCTGCTGGGTTTTGTTTATATAATCAATAAGTCTCGCTTTTTCTTTTTCAAAATCTTTTGAGTCTTTTATTATAAACTGCGGTCCTGTCCGGCTATTGTGAGGATAAGTCATTTCACCGGTAACCTTGCTCTTTATGAATGTCTTCAAAATGAATTTCAGAAAAAAATTCGGCTTCGGATGAATATTTTCATAGATCATTTCATAAGCCACATTAAGGTGAGCCAGCATCTGAGGCGCACTCATTTTACCCCAGAGAGGCTTGGAGTCCGGATTAAGTTTATTTATCCTTTGAATGATTTCATCCGTTACCGGTTTTGAAAAAATATTTGGTAATGCCATGATGATTTTTGTTAAAATTTTTGAGTTTGATTTTTCTTTTAGTAACAGAATAAAATTAACAATAGAAGTTATGCAAAACACATTTTTTTGTCATTCTGAGCGAAGCGAAGAATCAATATGTCCCAATTGTATCGTATTTCTGGATTCTTCACTTCACTCCCCTTCACTCCGTTCGTTCAGAATAACAAAAATGCGTAACTTCAGTTAATAATTTAATAATTAAAGAAAGCAGTACTATATACACAATACTTTATACTCATTACTCAATACTCAATACACATTCGCCTTTTCCCAGGCTCTAACCTTTACTTCCGCTTCATCAAATAATCTTCTGTAATTACCTTTTTTGACTTTCTCTCTTGTTTCGGGAGTTAGCTTTTTCCATAGCGGATCATACATATAATAAACACTCAGATATGTTTTCTGATCGGGAGAAGCAACATTATCTGTTCCGAAAAGAAATCTGTCCGGATACATATTTATTAAATCCGCAACTCTTTGAACCGTTGAATCGCTTCTAATTATATACTTAGCAACTTCATCCCATGAGATATCAAAATATACATGACTGAGTGTTGGATCTTCAAGCATCTCCTCTAAAATGAATATCTGATCCTGAACAGGTCTGACTATTCTGCCAAGCCCTACATGAGCCCATATCAAATTAGCTCCGGGATGTCTTCTGAAAACATCAATTACTTCCTTAACATAATTCTGTGTATAGGATTTAGGAAAGGGTTTATTGATGTCATTATGAAATATGGCAATTAATCCGCTCTCAGCGCAGAATGAGAATATGCTGTCAAGAGCAGGATTCAAAAGACTTGCTACTTCACCCGCGACTTTCGATGAAACAAACTCTTTGTGAATCGTGAATTCTCCAATTCCTGTGAATACTCCCGGAAAAGTCTGAAGAACTCTCTTAATATGATCTGCAGCATACATATCTGCAGGATTAAATGCCGTAATCATCGGATCGAAACGCTTTTTCTGCTCATCTGTGAGTGAGAGATACTGCATCGCAATGTATGCATCCGAAAATGAGTAGTAGTACAATGGTGCATCCGTATCGAGATAATATTTCGGAGCATCATCGCCGGAATTTCCGTACGACCACAACTGCTGAAGCGGTATTCCAAAAAGAACACACCTGCCGACTATGTTTCCCATATTTTCTAATTGCTTCTGAATAGAGATTCCTTCCTGAATGTAATTTGTAATATGGTAATGACCATCAAACACTTCATAGTTGTCATAGATGTCATCTTTCTGAGAGTAGCAGAAATTTGATACTAAAAGTAAAATTATAGTAATGACAAAGTTATTTCTGAACCTGAAAAATGAAATTAAATTTAACATAAGAATTTTAATTTTATGATATTAATAAATAC
>CAYNTN010000045.1:0-30853 GCA_964399995.1 uncultured Ignavibacteriaceae bacterium | reverse complement strand
TAAGAATTAAGAATTAAGAATTAAGAATTAGGAATTTACAAGTTAACAAATGACCAATTAACAGGTTTAACCAATATAAACCAATTAACAGAATAAAACCAATTAACAGAATTAACCAATTAACAGAATTAACTAATTAACCAATTAACTAAAATGAATATCAGTAAAAAATTACAAAATTGGGTTGATGAATGTGCTAAACTTTGTAAACCTGATAACATATACTGGTGTGACGGTTCGCAGGAAGAATTTGATAAACTTGCAAAAATGCTTATTGAAAAAGGTTCAATAAAAAAATTAAACGAGAGCAAAAGACCAAACAGCTATTATGCTGTATCCGATCCGACGGACGTTGCAAGAGTTGAAGACCGCACTTTTATCTGCTCAAAGGAAAAAGAAGATGCCGGTCCAACAAATAACTGGATGGAACCTGCTGAAATGAAAAAAATTCTTAACGACCTTTATGACGGATGCATGAAAGGCAGAACTATGTATGTGATTCCTTACAGCATGGGACCTCTGGGTTCAAAGATCGCACATATAGGAGTGGAGATCACCGATTCTCCGTATGTAGTTATGAATATGAGAATAATGACAAGGATAGGAGAGAAAGTTTTAGATGTTCTCGGCGATGGTGAATTTGTTCCGTGCCTACACAGTGTCGGATATCCTTTGACGGACGGGAAAAAAGATGTTGCATGGCCCTGCAGTGATACAAAGTATATTGTTCACTTTCCCGAAGAACGAAGCATATGGTCATACGGCAGCGGTTACGGCGGAAATGCATTGCTTGGAAAAAAATGTTTTGCATTAAGAATTGCATCTGCTATGGCGAGAGATGAAGGTTGGATGGCAGAGCATATGTTAATTGTTGGAATTACTTCGCCGGAAGGTGTTAAAAAATATATCGCTGCAGCATTTCCGAGCGCATGCGGAAAAACAAATCTTGCAATGCTGACTCCTACATTGCCCGGATGGAAAGTTGAAACCGTCGGGGATGATATTGCATGGATGAAATTCGGAGATGACGGAAGACTTTATGCGATCAATCCGGAGTATGGATTTTTTGGCGTTGCTCCCGGAACATCCTTTCACACAAACGGCAATGCAATGAAATCAATGGAGAAGAATTCAATATTTACAAATGTTGCGCTGACTGATGACGGTGATGTATGGTGGGAAGGAATGACTGAAGAGAAGCCAAAACATCTTATTGACTGGCACGGAAAAGAGTGGACACCAGAAACCGGAACTCCATCGTCTCATCCAAATTCAAGATTCACAGCTCCTGCTTCGCAGTGTCCTGTCATAGATAAAGACTGGGAAAATCCGAAGGGTGTTCCTATCTCTGCAATTCTTTTCGGAGGAAGAAGAGCTTCAATAGTTCCTCTTGTAAATGAAGCATTCGACTGGCAG
This sequence comes from uncultured Ignavibacteriaceae bacterium, assembly GCA_964399995.1. GTDB lineage: Bacteria > Bacteroidota > Ignavibacteria > Tepidaquicellales > Tepidaquicellaceae > JAGPCH01. The sequence goes on along the minus strand of CAYNTN010000045.1, from coordinate 29,437 downwards.
CACGGAACATTCCTCGGCACTTCTGTTTCATCCGAAATGACAGCAGCTGCTGCGGGAACTGTTGGTAAAGTAAGACATGATCCCTTTGCAATGCTTCCGTTCTGCGGATATAACATGGGAGATTATTTTAATCACTGGCTGAGCATCGGAAAGAAAGCAGATGCATCAAAGCTTCCGAAAATATTCTATGTCAACTGGTTCAGGAAAGATGAGAACGGAAAATTCATCTGGCCCGGATACGGTGACAATATCAGAGTATTGAAATGGGTATTTGAAAGACTCGAAGGAAAAGATGTATTTGAAGAAAGACCTTACGGGAGAATTCCAAAAAAAGGAACTCTTGACTTCACCGGTTTGAATATGAACGGAAATGAAGAAAAGCTATTTGCAATTACAAAAGAAGAAGGTTTAGCAGAAGTAAATGAAATGAAAGAGTATTATAAAAAATTCGGTGATCATCTTCCGAAGGAAATGAGTGATGAGCTGGAGAAGCTTGAGGAGAGATATAAGAACAGTTAACAGTTAGCAGTTACAAATTACAAATTACAAATTACAAATTACAAATTACAATACGAGTTACAAGTTAATATTAAGCCGGAAAATTTTTAAGATTTTCCGGCTTTTATTTTTTTAACTCAACTTACTCCATACACTAATATTAACTTACTTCAGTAGTATCATCCGCTTTAAACCGCCGTTGTTGGTGTTCCAAAAAGTTTGCATATTCTAATTTATGAAATTTATACCACACATTGTGCAAACTTTTTGGTCACCAACAACAAGAAAATCTCCACCGGCGAAGCGCTCTGAATATATTCTATTTATTTAACACATCCACATAGTCTGAAAACTACAACTACTGGAATACTAGGTTGTTGCCTGCCCGAAATTAAAATTAATATATTGGTAACATCAGGCGGGGTAACCAAAAAGTTTGCTTTCTTTTTGTTTCTAACTTCAAAACTTCTTCAGGCAAACTTTTTTAGAACAACAACAACGGCGGGAAAAAGTTCATAAGAGATTTACATTTGCATTTTAAAATAATATTGTATTTCCTAAAGTTGTGTCGATAATTAATTTAATAATCTTTTAAGGAGGATAGTATTATGCCGACATGGGGAGAATGGGAGAATGGGAGCTTGATGCTTCAATAGATTCAAAAGTTACTGCTATACACGCTTGCTTAACACGGTTTGGTCAGGTTTTGTTTTTTCATTGCAGATCATTTCCGTTTTGGACACGTCTATATGACCCTATAACTAATGAAGTTATAGAAGAAAATTTTGTAATACCGAAATGGCCCATTGTTTACGATGGTGAAGATCCTCCATATTTAATTCAGCCTTCAAGAATTTTTTGCTGCGGACACTGTTTTCTTCCTGACGGCAGATTATTGGCTGCAGGTGGAGAGCTTGATGATCCATACCCATATTCTTATGAACCAATTGGAATAGCCAGAGGTCTTAGATATTCTTTTACTTTTACGCCATCAGACGGATCGGGTGAATGGAGTGTTGAAGGTGGGACAGTGGAGCCATATATTATGGATGATGGGAGATGGTATCCAACATTGACACTTCTAGAAGATGGAACGGTTGTTGCAATGGGAGGATTAAGTGAAAACATAATAACTCTGCCTACAGGAATTTTCCCAACAATTAATAGAATCCCGGACAAGTACGATGAATTTAGTGACCCGGCAGGTTGGATTCCCTATGATAATCCTTCTGCAATAATGCCGCTCGACATTTCTTATTCTTATCCTGATGCACATGTAATACCATTTGGGGTCCATGAAGGTAAAATATTCTATGCAACTACTCAGCTGGTACCAACATCAGACCCGCCAACTACTTATGAAGATGGCTATTCGCAAATATTTAATCCGTATGCAACGGGATCTGGTCCATATTGGTCTGCCATTTCAAATCGCAGAACAACTCCGAGTGAAATGTCTGCGGGGATACTAATGCCGATTCGAAAGGATCCCAATACTCAAGCTAAGGTCATAATTATTGGCGGGAAGTGGGGAAATCCATTAGATAGAATTGATGTGATTGATTTAAATAATTCAGATCCTGTCTGGACAAGTAATGTGGAAACCCTAGTCCATGCGAGATACAATCACAGTGTTGTTATTCTTCCGGATAGAACAGCACTCATTGTAGGCGGAAATACAATAGATAATTCGAACGGCTCTGTGCTAACACCTGAACTGTTGGATACTGATACTATGGAACTAATTGATGACCTTGATATCCCGGATTTACCTGTTGCCAGAAATTATCATTCAATTGCGCTGCTTCTTCCGGATGCAAGAGTATTTGTAGCCGGTGGACGAGTTACTAACGGAGGTGATGTTGAAGATGATACAGAAAGAAGGATTTCCATATTTAAACCGGAATATTTGCTGTATGGTGCTAGACCTGAAATTGTAGTATCCCCTGATGAAATTACATACAAGGAAACTTTCATTATAAAAGTCACGGGTGCAAGTTCACTGGATTCAATTGCTCTCATGAAACCCGGCGCTGTAACTCACGGTAACGATATGGACCAACGATATGTAGAATTGGACTTTACCCCGGGACTTGAAAGGGATACATATGATGTAACAGCGCCTGCAAATGCATCACTGGCTCCTCCGGGTTATTATATGCTTTTTGCACTCAAAGATAAAACCGAAAGCATTTCAGGAAACTCAAAAATCCCATCGGTTGCGAAGTTTGTAAAGTTACTAATAGAGAGTTAATATTTACAGATATGAAAATTTTCTGTAAATATATTCTTCTTGTTATATTTTGCGTTAATACCAAAATGGTTTTTTCGCAAATGCAATTAGAATGGGCTAGTAGGTATAATGGACCTGTTTCAGGAGGATTTGATGCATCTCATGGAATTTTTGTAGATTCCTTAGGTAATGTTCATGTAACAGGAGCTGAGCAGCTTTCCGATTTAAATTACACCTGCACTACTATAAAATATAATAAATTTGGTGACAGCTTATGGGTAAGAAAATACCAGAGATTAGCAAATAACGATTCCTATGGTTACGACATTAAAGTAGATGATTCGGGAAATGTATATGTGGCAGGAGCTGAGTCGGTCCTTAAGTATGATAAATCAGGGAATTTATTATGGACTGCCTTTGACAGCGCAAATTATCGCCTGAATATTTTAGATTCCAAAGGAAATATTTTCGCTGCAGGTATTGGGCTTGGGGAATTCGTGGTAGGGAAATACGACCGGGGCGGAAACAAATTTTGGGTGAACCGGCAACACGGCGGATACAGACTTTATGATATGGTTTTGGACAATTCGGGAAATATTGTAATCACAGGTACCGCCCGATACTCCGGAACATTCTATGATTATACAACGATTAAATATTCCAATTCAGGAAAAACGATCTGGAAACGTACATACAATGGAACTGCACAAACCGGAGACGACTACCCATATGCCTTAACCGCAGACGATTCGGATAACATTTATGTCACCGGTGCCAGCCAGGATGAAAATTCAATATTCAATTGTGCCACAATAAAATATGACAGTGCTGGAAGTATTGTGTGGATAAAACGAATATATCCGCCTTCCAACGGGCAGGATATTGCAGTTGACGAATCAAATAATGTTTATATTGCGTCAAGAAGCAACGGTAATAATTATGCAACTAAACTTGACCCTGATGGAAACATTTTATGGATGAAAACTTATCCAACAACTAACGCTTATGCAACAAATCTTTCAAGAATAATTTTGGATTCTGTAAATAATGTATACGTCAGTGCAAATATTGATTCGAATCATTATACTTGGTACGGAGCAATAAAATATGACAATGATGGAAATCGAATATTTGTGGTTAACTATCACTATGTAACAATTGGATATAATTATGTATATGACATGGCTTTAGATAAAAAAGGGAATGTTTATCTAACCGGAGAGAGTAATACTGCATTTGGAACAGTAAAATATTCGGAAATTACGACAAACATTTCCGGTAATAATATTCAGCTTTTAGAGTATAAGCTTGAGCAGAATTATCCTAATCCGTTCAATCCTTCTACAAGTATCGGTTATAAAATTGGAGTTCGCAATTTTGTTTCATTGAAAATATTTGACATAACGGGCAAAGAAGCAGCAACATTAGTGAATCAAACACAAGATGCCGGAAGCTATTCTGTAGATTTCAATGCCGCAAATCTGCCGAGCGGTATTTATTTTTATAAAATGGAAAGCGGAGATTTTAAAGTGACTAAGAGAATGATTTTGATAAAGTAAATTTTTCCAACCGTTGTTTGCCCACGGTGGAGTCGGTGCTCTTCGACTCTGATGATAAGAATGCTCCTTATCGTCAGAGTCCAGGAAGAGCGACGGAGTTTTGTAACGAGATTAAACTGAACATTGAACATTGAACATTAATCATTGATCAGGGTCTTTTTACACTCACAAACCCCACCGAATTATTATAAGCAATTGTAATATCAGTCAGGTCGACCGAATTATTTCCCGTGACATCAGCCGCTACATATCCCGTGACGAAATTGCTAGCTGCATTATAAATTGCTGTGATGTCTGTCAGATCAATACCGCCGTCCTGATTCACATCACCACTGTAAATACCATACAGCGGATACGGAGTTGTAGTAAGAAGCTTCTGATTATTACCGTAAGCTTTGCTTGCCGAATCTTTGAACGCGTATTGCGGAATAACATCAGTGAATAATTGCTTTGGCTGGCTGCTCCATGTTTCAATGGAATTTCTATGCTTCAGAACTACATAATAGCTGCCTGCAATTGATGCATTGTGGAAAAAAGAATATACATAATTGTATTCAACAAATGTGCTGTATTCATTGACGCCATTGGATGAATCAACAATATTGTATGGGGGAGAGGAGCTTCTGAGATAAATTTTTACCGTGTCTTGATAGCCGATCGGAAATGCAGAATAAGGTCCTTCCAGTAAATACATCGTCAGAAGCCTGAAATACGGGTATGAATATTTCAAAGTAGTAATATTATTTCCCGAAGTGGAATCATAAGTGTGACCGGCAACAAAAAAATTATTTCCTTTTCCGCCTGTAACACCGTTGTTGCTTGTCATGACGCTCGGAGAATTAGTATTCAGATATTCAGTAAAATAAGGATTTCCGTATTCAGTATGCCTTACAACAAATATTCTTTTTCCTTCAGCCTGAGTGTATGAATTTCCCGCTATGTAAAAGAAATTGTCATGCCATGCAATCGATTTACCTTTTGCATCTTTATCAAGATTCTCTGAACGAAGCGAAGAATCCAATCACTTTGATTCAGCTCTATGATTAGCTCTATGATTAGCTCTATGATTGGATTCTTCTAATGATTCGGGTAACATTTACTATGAAGACCTGATCGAAATACATATCAGCATGCAGAATTTCTGCAAGCGCAGACTCGCCGAAGGCAAGCAGAAATTTCAAAGAGAAGAGTTTGAAGTCTTAACAAGGCAGCTCGAATCAAAGTCCTACCTTGTGAACGGCAACATGAATTCCATTTTTTACAGAACGGCAGTTACAATCGGACTCAAGCTTAATGAGCATAAATGGGTGAAGGATTTTATCAATGATTTTAAAAATGATCTTCAGCCGGAATACCGTGACGGTACATTTCTTTACTGCAGTGCTCAGTATGAATTTTACATGAAGAATTATGATAAAGCCTCGGAGATGCTGTCGAGATTAAAATTAGATGAAGTGTATCTGAAGTATGAGTCGAAAATTTTACAAATGATGATATATTATGAAACCAGTTCTTTAGAAACTTTGATATCGTCACTCGAAGCATACAGGCATTTTCTGCAGAACAATAAAATGCTTCCCGGTGTAAAGAAAAAGTTTTATCTTAATTTTCATAAGTTCATGAATAAACTGGTCAACATACAAAAGAAAAAGGATAAGTTAGAGATAAGAAAGGTAAGAGATGAGCTGTCACTTGAAACATCCGTAAACAGTAAAGAATGGCTAATAAAGAAAGCGGAAGAAATACAGGCAAAGTTGAAAGTTGAAAGTTGAAAGAAAGCAGATAAATTTGATAATTAAAAAGCCGGAAAAAAAAATTCTTCCGGCTTTCATTTACTCAACACACTCTAAAAACTCCAACAAACACTCTTTATTTCAGCAATATCATTCGCTTAGTATCAGTAAAATCATCTGTGCTTAATTTATAAAAATAGATTCCGCTCGGTAATCCACTCCCGTCAAAATCGATTTCATACATCCCGGCACTTTGCTTTTCGTTAATCAAAGTAGCAATTTCACTCCCGAGCGAATTATAAACTACAAGTTTCACATTTGACGTCTGACCTCTGACATCTGACGGTATTGAATAACGAATAACGGTACCCGGGTTAAACGGATTCGGATAGTTTTGACTCAATGAATACCCCGAAGGAATTTCAGCTGAGATATTATTCACAGCCAGTACCGACTGAAAATTCTGATCATAAATAGACTGAACATAATCAGACAATGATCTAAGCTCAGTAATACTATTCAGATTACTGCTACCTTTTGCGATGACTTGTGCAACGATAATAGACTGAGTATCGCCGGGCTGCATATTAAACGGTCCGAAGCTTTGAGCAAATCTTCTGTCACTTCCACCTGCCATTATCCATCCTGTACCTGTTACAGGATCACCTGAATAAGCTTTCTTAGTCGTCTGATTGTTCGTCGGATTTATCCATGACTCTCCTGTTCTCCAGTATCCGGACAAAAACCTGTAAGTTTCAGTATTGGTCTGCGGATCGCCCGGAGGAGGATTCCCGCCATTATTGTATGTATTAAAAATATTCATTCCAACAAATTTATATCCGATTTTTACTACTAAATTCTGTGACCCGGGAGGGTTGTAATATTTTACAGTATCATTATTATTTCCCGTGGCAATAATCGGGCTTCTTAAGAGTTTTGTTCCTACAGCAGGAGGCGCTGTCCCGTACTGTGGATCATTGTCATCGGTGTTATAAGTATATCCAAGATTTCTTAAAGTATCACATCCTATTGCATCATCGGTAGCATCACCGAGATCATCATCCGTCCAGAAGGCAAGATATGTATCTACCCATGGTGTAGAGCTGCGGTTTATCACTCTGAATTCAATAAACTGAGCATCTCTTAAGTTGACATTTGTGTAACACCAGTTGGTTTGTAATATCACAGCCTTTAAGGATGCTAAACTCGTAGATCCTGATGAATGAGGGTAAGCATCCGTATAAGAATAAAACATAGTCTGAGTACCGAGGAAAAAAGGAGTTCCTCCCGAAGTTACATATGCACCTTGATTCACAGGCCAGTTCAAATAATCCGGATCAGTTGTATTTCCTCTGGTGATTAAATAAGTCCTGTACAATGGATTATCATTTCCCTGAGGTAAGCCGGCATTATCTACATAACCCGGTAAATAGTCATATGCGTATTCAGCAATTGCTGTAAGTGTATCAACGCCGGATTTACAGCCCATCCAAATACCGGAAGCATATCTTGCATATTTTCCGGATCCTTTCGGCCATTCAAAACCCGAATTACCTGTAGCCGGATCTCTGTTAAAACTGCCGTTTGTTCTGAACCATGTGCTGATGTTGTTGGCATCTAATTGTCTCTGATCAACAACCATAACCTGCAACTGTGCTCCTTTCCCGTCTGATACACCGGATGGTTTGTCACTGATTTGACTGAATGAAAATAAAGTCATGCAGGAAATGAGAAGCAGAAAAGTAATTTTGTTCTTTTTCATTTTAATTCCTTTCTAAATTTGTTTTAAAATAATTCGCTAAAAGATATAATAAAAACAAACAAAATGCAAATATTTTTTCGGCAGTTTGTGAAAGTTAGTAAGGAAGATTTTAGATTTTTAGATTTTGGATTTTAGATTACTACGTACAAAAAAACCAAGGGAAATAGACCGGCTCTTTATTGAACATTAACATATCAACTATCAACTATCAACTATTTCAGCATGATCATCCTTTTCGTTTCACTAAAATTATTTCCTGCAGACAGCTTATAAAAGTACGCACCGCTTGGAATATTATTCCCGTAAGCATCCTTTCCGTTCCATCTGATCTGATATTCACCTGGAAGCTGATTTGTATTCACAAGATTATTGATTTCCTTTCCCAGTGCATCATAAACAGTCAAATTTACTTTAGATAATTCGGCAACAGAATATTTAATATTTGTTTCAGGATTGAAAGGATTCGGATAATTTTGCTCTAGTTTAAAACCAACAGGCAAAATATTTTCATTGCCGTTTATATTAACCAAATTACTTTTATTAAATCTGTAAATTATATTATTCGAACAACATACATACAGCTCATTATTTTGATCTGTTCCGAAAGAATATACATTAGACGGAGCTGTCATAATCAACTCGTCTTCCGTAACCACACCGTTTTCATATTTTAATTTCCAAACACTTCTGCTTCCGTAATCCGCATAAACATATCTACCAGTTAATTCAGGTCTTCTGAGCCCCCTGTAAACATAACCTCCTGTTATGGAAATTCCAAGCGAGTGTGAATACTCTTTAATAGGAAACGTGTAATTTGAAATTGCTCCGCAGCCTGAAGTATTATATTCGTGATTTCCCTCATAGCATCTCCACCCGTAATTTTTCCCGACTTCTATAATATCAATTTCTTCCCACGCACCCTGCCCGACGTCTCCGCAATAAATAAGACCTGTTATTGGATCCTGACTCATTCTCCATGGATTCCTCATTCCAATAGTAAATATTTCAGATCTTCCTCCGCCTGATGCATAAGGGTTAGTTGGAGGAATTCCGTAATTATTTCCTCCGGTGGCTGTATCAACATTTATTCTGTGTATTTTACCTAACATCTCATTTGGATTTTGTGCTCTGTTTCCCGGATCACCTGCGCTCCCACCGTCACCCATGCCTACATATAAATAACCATCCAACCCGAAAAAAACTATTCCACCGTTATGATTAGAAAACGGATCAGATACAGCCCAAAGAATCTGCTCGCTTAACGAATCTGCTTTATTAGGGTTGGTCGAGCTCCTGCTGAATCTAGACAGTACATTTGCAAAATCACCTACTCTTGTATAATAAACGTACAAATAACCGTTTGCCGCATAGTTAGGGTGAAATGCCAAACCAAGCAAACCCCTTTCACTGGCTGCTGAGCTTACTCTGTCAGTAATATTTAAATAGTTAGATGAAACTGATATGTTTGAATCATTTTGAAAGACTTTGATAATACCTGATTTCTCAACAACAAATACCCTGTTAGTTCCGTCATTACTGTGCGTTACAAATAAAGGAGCTGAGAATGTTAAACTAGAAAAAGCATTAACAAGCTCAAAAGGCTGAGAAAATAACTTTCCGGTCAGTGTGATTAAGAAGAAAAGAATAGATAACTTTTTTAAATTTTTCATTATTGTTTGAATTGATTAATTGCTTTGAACTTTTATAAAAGATAATAAATTCCAAGCAGTTGTTTTATATTGCAGTTAATTTTATTTGCGATAAAGATATAAAATGAGTAATACAATTTATAGTTATTTGCAATTCAACATTTTAGAAATATTTTGTAAGATTGATTGTAGATTCAAACTTCAGCTCAATCGTTTTTTCAAAAATTTATTGCTTTGAATAGTTGCAATCCAAATTTCCCACCTCTTTCAGATTCCACCCGAAACTATCTCTAAATTTCAGTTTGTTTAATTATTCTCAGTCATCAATGGGAAACAAACAATAATTGATGATAAATATATAAGTTGATAAACAAGTAAATTATATTTATGTTGCAAATGATTCGCAAACTATTAATATGATAAAATCATTCAAACATAATCTTGCACTTAAGTTAGATTCAATCGGATTTGTAGCTTCTGCATTGTGCGCTATACACTGTGCTGCAATGCCTTTTGTTTTTATCTTTCTCACTATGTACGGATTTCAGTTTATTGCAAATCCACTTATAGAAATAATCTTTATTGCATCCAGTTTTTTAATCGGAACATACACATTCAGGCATGGATACTTTAATCATCATAAGAAACTGTATCCGTTTTTAATTTTCCTATCTGGGCTTACAATTGTTATTGCAGGTCACTATGTAATAAAGAATCATAATCATAACGATCAGCATTCAGATGAATTAATATTATTAATTATCCCGCCAATTGGAGCCTTTCTGATAAGTATTGGACATTACCTTAACCGGAAGCTTTCCAAAAACATTAAAACAAAAGTTTGCAGCTGTTAATTAAACCTTACAGCATGATATTAAAATTATTCTATATTTTTCTGATATTATTAATATGTACGCAGAAAGTTTGTTCTCAATCTTCATATATTTCTGGAACAATTTTTACTGAAGAAAGCAAGCCACTTGCTTTTGTAAATCTGACATTACAGGAACTTTCAATTAAGACTGTAAGTGACAGCAAGGGATATTATGTTTTTAATTCAATTCCTCCCGGTGAATATCATATAACCGTTACACGTGATGGTTATACAAACAAAACCGTCAAGGTATTTTCAACTGCAAATGATTTGACTTTTAATATTACTCTTATTAAAAGCCTGATTGAAACACCAACTATTGACGTTACCGGTTCATTCAGCCCGACTGACATTTCGAATTCTACATTTTCGGTTACTTCGATATCAGCTAGAAATCTCAGCAGAATCAGAGCTGAAAATATTGCTTCTACAATTCAAAACATCCCTGGAATTAACAATTTATCCACAGGAAATTCAATTGGTAAGCCGGTAATAAGAGGTTTGACCTCACAGAGTGTATTGGTAGTACAGGATGGGGTGAAGCACGAATCTCAGCAATGGGGTGATGAGCATTCTCCGGAGATTAGTTTATACAATCTTGACCGAATCGAAATCCTGAGAGGACCGGCAAGTCTGATTTATGGCTCAGATGGAATAGGAGGCGTAATAAATATAATTTCAAAACCACTTCAATTTTCTACGGCGAATAAGCCTGTTACCTATGGCAACTTCGACTTAAACGGATATTCAATGAACAGTGAAGGTGCCGGTAATTTAATGATGGGAATTGGTTTGAAAAATTTTGGCATAATGGGGTATGCAGGCTACAGAAAAGGAGGAAACATTAAAACTCCTGAGGGTGATCTCGTGGTTAATACTCCGGAAGGAAATGCTACAATTACCGGAGGTGAATTATTTAACAGCGATAATGTGGAGTTTGAAGCAGGTACTGAACTTGGGTATAAAGGAAAACTCGGAATAATAAATACTAAATATCAAAATTTCAGCAGAGCACTGCAATTGCACGAAAACCCTGTTGAAGATCCTGATGCAACTCCAAACCAAAAGTTAGTCACTAATCATTTTGAAGCCTCAGGTTCCTTTTATCTGAATAAAAATCTTCAGCTTGATCCTGTATTATCATATGAAACACAAAACAGAATCGAATATGAGAGTATTGAAGATAAGGATAATGATCTGCGCTCGCTAAATTTGTTTCTAAAATCATTAATTGCGGACCTTAAGCTTGATCATAACCTGACTGATGAGATCAGTGGTGCATTAGGCATTTCATATCAGGCTCAGAATAATCAGTCTACAGGTGAAGAAAAATTAATACCTAACTACAATGCAAATAGTTTCGGTGCTTACATAATGGAAAAAATTGAAAAGAAACTCTACACAATGTCACTTGGAGTGAGATATGATACTAAAAATGAAAACATTAAGGAAACAGTATTTGAATCCGATGAAAAGGGAAATCCTCTGAAAGTGATTTATCCCAACAACCTCAACTTTAATGCAATTTCGGGTTCGGCAGGATTGGTTTTTAAACCCGAGAGCTACATAGACATATATACAAACATAGGCAGCGGATGGAGACCTCCTTCTGAATTTGATTTGTATGCTGACGGTGTACATGAAGGTACCGGACGGTATGATGTCGGTCTGATTACACAGAACAATGCTTTAAATCCATTGCCCGAACGTTCATTAAATTTTGATTTGGGAACAAGAATCAGAACAAAGTACTTAAGCGTAGAACTTTCATTCTACAGGAATCAGGTGAACAATTTCATTTATCCTTCGCCAACCGGAGAAAATGATTCTGCAAGCGGTCTGCCGGTATACTACATTAAACAGGCAAGCAGTAGTTTCACAGGATATGAATACAGTTTGCAGATACAGCCTATTGATTGGGCTTTAATTTTACTTTCTGGAGATTATGTCAGAACAATAAACAGAGAAACAGAATATTCTCTACCCTTTAGTCCGCCTGCCAAGAATATTGTCTCATTAAAATTTCAGGAAGGTAATTTTGGTTCAATATACAATCCTTATGTAAACTTCTCTGTGAAGTTTGTGTCGGCTCAAAGCAATGTTGACCCTCTGGAAATATCTTCTCCCGGTTATACTTTATTTGGAGCAGGTTTAGGATTTGATTTTGTATTGTCGAAAGCAATTGCTTCCATAGATTTTTCGGTTTCAAACATAGGGAATTTAAAATACACTGATCACATGAGCAGATACAGGTATTATGCAATGGCACCTGAGCGAAGTTACAATTTAAAATTTACTGTCCCGTTCCAGTTTTGAATTTCAATTTTATTAAAAAAGGTCATGTCATCTTAAACTCTTCACAATGAATGCTGAATTATTTGATGAGAAGTATTTTGACATAACACACCTCATTCAAAAAGAATTCGACCGAAACATAAACAAATTCGGTGGTAAAATTAAGTGCCGTAAAGGATGTTCACAATGTTGCTCCCAGATTTTCCGAATTACACAATCAGATGCCTACATTATAAAAAATCATATAAGCGAGCTCAATGCAAATGAAAAAAATATATTGAAAAAGAAAGCCGAAGACTATTCAGTGAAGATGAATTCAATATCAAGCTTCGGTGAAGAATTTTTTAAAATACCAAAACTTCCATGCCCGGCTCTTGACCCGAACGCAGCCTGTATGATTTATAAAGCCCGTCCGGTTATCTGTAGACGCTTCGGTCCACCTGTATTTGATTATAAAAATCCAGATAAATTATCAGCATGCGAATTGAACTTCCAAAATGGTGAAGAAATTTTTGATGATGAGTTAATTCCAAATCAGACTTTGATCGGAAAGAAATGGGATGAACTAAAAACAATATTTAATAAGGAAAACAACTTAAGCAAAGATGCCTCAACTACTATAGCCGAGGCGATACTTGATTCATAAGATTCATAGAATGCATATGATCAATCAACTATCAACTATCAACTATTTTTTGTAAGATATTTTTTTAGGAACTGTAAATTGTCTCATTCCTTCCACTGATCCAAGATAGCCGAATCCGCTTTGCTTCATACCAACCCAGGGTGTACCTGAAACACCCCCTATTCCCTGATTGACGCCAATCATCCCCGACTCTATTCTCTGAGCCAGTATTTTACCCTTTTCAAAATTCTTCGTCCAGATTGTCGCTCCTAACCCAAATGTAGAATCATTTGCTTTCTCCAATGCTTCTTCTGCATTCTTTACTTTCTGTATGCATATTACCGGTCCGAAAGTTTCTGACACCATAATATCATGCTTCTCAGACAAATTTGTAATTACTGTCGGCTCAATAAAGAACCCTTCCCTGTTTATTTTTGCTCCTCCATACAATACCTTTGCGCCTTTTCTTTTCGCTTCATCTATCTGATTTATTACATGATTTCTCTGTGCCTCACTTACCAACGGACCCATATCTACATCATCAAACCCGCTGCCAACTCTGTATTTCTTCACTTCGGCAAGAACTAATTTCTCAAACTCATTGGCAATCTTATCTTCCACATAAATTCTTTCAACGGATACACAAACCTGCCCCGCGTTTCTCAATGAACCATGAACTGCATACGGTACTGCTTTTTTTAAATCAGCATCTTTTAAGATTATCATCGGATCTTTCCCTCCCAATTCCAACACCAACCGATTCAGCTTTTTCGAGCACACCTCCATTATTTTTTTCCCTACAGCCTGAGAACCGACGAAAGCTACCATGTCAATATCAGAGTTAATTACCATTTCACCAACTTCCTCAGCACCCTGAAGCAAATTAATTACTCCTTTTGGAAGATACCTGTTATAAATTTCATAAATTGCCTTTCCTGTTAACGGAGTATTTTCTGAAGGCTTAAACACCACCGTGTTGCCCGTGAGAATTGAAGGCGATAACATTGATTCAGGCATTCCAACAGGAAAATTCCAGGGTGTAATAACTGCAACTGCACCTAAAGGTACTCTGTGAACTTCAGTAATTAAATTATCTTCCTTATATATTTCCGTGGCTAATGCTTTTTCAGCCATTTTAATATTTTCCTCAATTGCATATGCCGTTCCTTCACATTCCCCGACTGCTGATTTGTAAACTTTTCCCATCTCTTTTGTGATCAACTGCCCGATAGCTTTCTTTTCTTTATGCAAATCCCTTGCTATGTTCTTAAATAAAGCAATTCTTTTCTTCAACGGAGTCTTGCTCCATATCTTGAATGCCTTGCGTGCAAGCTTTACACCGGATGCCACCTCACCCGGAGATGAACATTTAATTTTTTCAATCACTTCTCCGGTTGCCGGATTTATGTCCAAAATAAATTTTCTCATACTCTTATACTAAAAATATTTTATAAAAACTTTTTAAAAAATGACAGGATACCCTGTTTCCAGGCAATTCTGTGGGTTACGCCGGTCCCCTGCTGAATCGTATGCTTATTATCAAGATACCATTTATATGATCTTATTAATGCCTGTGAATTTGAATACTTCGGATTCCATCCGAGCTGAGACTGCGCTTTTTCTATAGATACAAATGAATCTGTATCGGCAGTTCCGTAGATCCATTTATATAACGGCGATATGTTAAGTATTTCAAAAAATCTTAACATTGGTTTTACAACGCTTGCAGGAGTGGTCATTACCCTTGCTCCGGTACCTGCGTATTCACACATAGCACCGACATCTTCGTTAACTGTTTTAAATTCCTTAGCACCGACATTAAACGTGTCATTTATTTTCTCTACCGGTAAAGTGGATGCAAGCAAAATTGCATCAACCAAGTCTTCAACTTCAAAAAGCTGATACCGATTTTTTCCGTTTCCGATTATTGGAATTTTCACACCGGATTCTACCCAGTCATATAAAATCTGAAATACTCCAAGCCTCGCAGTTCCTATGAAGCTCTTTGGTCTCAATATGCAAACAGCCAATCCTTTCTGCCTGTACTCTTCGCAAATTTCTTCTGCTTTGACTTTGCTTTCACCGTAAGGTCCCACTCCGTGTCTGGGATGAGTTTCATATAACGGATGAACATCGGGAACTCCGTAAACTGCTGTAGAAGAAATATGAATCACTCTGTTGACTTTATTCTTCAGAGAACTTTCCAGTACATTCCTTGTCCCGTCAATATTGGTTTCATATATATCTGCCTTTTTCCATAAAGGCAATGCAGCCGCGCAATGAATCACAACATCAACATCTTCCATCATTTCATCCATCTGCTTTTTATCACGAACATCTCCGTAAATGCAGTGTATTTCTTTGTTGTATTCGCCTGTTTCGAATTGAGCAATATCAAAGAAAATACATTCATTGAAGTTAGTGATCTGATTTATTTTCTGAGCTATATGATAACCTAAGAATCCGGCTCCGCCTGTTACTACAATTTTCATTTTTTCTTTATGTCTTATTAGTTTTAATTTTTATTAATATGAACCGTAAACTTTAATGTGACTGTTCCTTACAGATGAATATTCATCAGAAACAAAATCATATATAATCTTTGAAATGTCTTCAGGCTTTACCCATTTCCTGATTTCTTCCGGACTTCCCCATTCCCGGTTTGCCGGTGTATCAATAACCGAAGGTATGACCGTATTACACCTTATATTGAAATCTTTCATTTCCTCGCTTACTGTGTCCATTAAATTAATTACAGCTGCCTTTGAAACCGAATAAGCAAATCTGCCTGCAGTCGGCTCTAATCCTGCTTTTGCTCCGATTGAAATAATTCTACCGAAATTATTTTTCCGCATTACTTTAACTATTTCTCTTGTAAAATAAAATGCCGACATAAAATTCAGCTTCAGCATCTCATCAAGTGTAACCGCTGAAAGCTCGTCTACATTTGAAGACAGGCTTATGCCTCCCACTGTATTAACTAAAAAATCAACTTTGCCACTCTCCTGCGCTGAAACTGCCTTGACAAATTCTTCCACGGAGTTTTCATTCGTTGCATCACATTCAAAGCAGAATATTTTCCTTAGCTTAAAATATTCCGAAGTTCTCTCTTTTGACGAATCAAAAATTTTATTATACTCATCGAGTGACTGGGAAGGTACATAAACCTTTATTCCTTCGTCAGCAAATTTATTTACAATGACTCTTCCCAAAGCACCCGTACCACCGGTAATAATCGCAACCCTCTCACTCATAATTATTTAAGCCAGACAAATTTTACCCTGAAAAACACCTCTATCCGAACCTGTTACGGAAGGAAGATTGGTCTTATTTCCGCTGACAATCTCATTTGCAAGAACTGCAAACAGCACCGCTTCCTTATTATCCGGATTAATACCGTTTTCATTTAATACTTTCACATTAATATCTTTAATGTATTCCTTAATGAATTTCATAAGTGATTTGTTTTTAGAACCTCCTCCGCTTATAATAATTTCATCAGCAGATTTAAATTTTTTCAAATTATAAAATAATGTAAAAGCCGTATATTTTGTAAAAGTTGCAATTACATCTTCCGGCTTTGCCTTTTTAAAATTCACCAATACTTCTTCAGTAAACTTTTCAGAGTAATGTTCCCTTCCCGTAGACTTAGGAGGTTTCTTTTTATAAAACTTGTCTTTCAAAGAAATGCTCTTTAATAACAAATCATTTACGTTTCCCTTCGAAGCAGTTTTACCGTCTGTGTCAAATTTCTTGTTGAAATATTTCCTCATTAAATAGTCTATTATCATATTTCCCGGACCGCAGTCAAACGCAATGACTTCATTTTTATCACAGGATTTTTTCAAATAAGTAATATTTGAAATTCCGCCTATGTTTATAAAAATTCTGTTTTTATTTTTATGACTGAATAAAATGTAATCAAGATACGGTACTAAAGGAGCTCCGTCGCCGTTAACAGCAACATCAGCAGTTCTGAAATCACCTACTGTAGTAATTCCCGTTTGATTGGCTATGACTGAAGGTTCACCAATCTGTAATGTTGATTTTGAATTGTATGAGAAAAGTTTGCTTTTTAGCGGATAATGATAAATTGTTTGTCCATGTGAACCAATCAAATCAATATCTTTTGTTAGAAAATTATTTTTAAATATTATTTTTTTAATTGAATTTGCAAACAAATGACCCAGGATAAAATTCAGCCTGCAGATATTTTCGACATTACTGCTTTGAACTGAAGAACATTTCAGAATGAATTTCTTAAGCTCTTTTCCAATCGGATAGGACTCAAAATCAATGACATTTATCCCGGAATTCATTCCGTTTCCTATGATTTTTAACAGTACTACATCGACAGCGTCAACAGAGGTACCCGACAGAGCTCCAATGACAATTCTGTCCTTCTTGTTCAAAAGAGAAAGAAATTTTTTCATTAACGTAACAAATATAATTTAAATACGAATTAGAATCTATGAAATTAGTCATATAGTTTTTCTCCTTTCACTATCCATTTGTCTAAAACCATTTTTTTAAATAATACCATTTATTTTGAAATTATTTTTTAGGATTTTGCTTCAAAACTTAAATAACATATAATGGAAGAATTTTCAATTAATAAAAACCATAAGGATAACGTTACTGTTTTAAGCCTGAACGGATTCCTTGATGCTCACACCTCGGTTGAATTGGAGAAATGTTTTGAAGAATTAATTTCCGAAAAGAAATTCAAAATAATAGTAAATTTTGATAAACTCTCGTATATAAGCAGTGCGGGGTTAGGTGTTTTTATGGCTTTTATTGAAACAGCTAGAGAAAATGCAGGTGATATCAAGCTTTGCAGCATGAGTGAAAAAATATATAATATTTTTGACATGCTTGGATTTCCGATTCTGTTTGAGATTTATAAGGAAGAAAATTCAGCTATTGAAAAATTCAGCTAATTGAGAACCGTATGAACAGTCACAATAAAATACTTTTTACAAGCTCGACTAAGAATTTATCGCTTTTAAGAAAATTTATAGAAGCTAAAGCTTCAGAATTTGGCTTTGATGAAAGCACAATAAATCAGATTACTTTATCAGTGGATGAAGCATGTACAAACATCATAAAACATGCTCATAAGTATAATGAAAAAGAGATAATAGAGGTTGAAGTAAAACCTGAAACCGGTCAGTTTAAGATTGTAATGAAATACAAAGGAAAAGGTTTTGATCCGAATGATATAAATAATCCTGACATGAATGATTATTTTAATAAGTTTAAAGTCGGAGGTCTTGGTGTTCCGATAATGAAAAAATTCATGAGTAAGATAGAATTCGTTCACAGTAATTCAGAAGATAATTATTTAACTTTAATAAAATCATTGCACAGATAGAATCTTTCCTTTTTCTCAATGGATAATAACAGTCCCGCCCAGAAGCAGCTCGAATTAAATTCCCTAATAGAATTCTCCCAGCTCATATCAAGCAAGCTTGACCTGAAATACATTTTAAATAACATTCTCCTCAGCATTATGGGTAAAATGCTTATTTCAAAAGGCGCAATACTTCTGAAAAATGAACAGGAACAGGAAGATATCTTTACAATCGAAGCAGCAAAAGGCATGGATCCGAAATTAATAAATACCCTTGTCAGGGCTGAATTTCCCAGGCTTCCTTTGTTTGAGTATAACGAAATTGAAAACAAAAACGGATTCATTGACAGTTCAGGGCTTAATTATTTTTTTAAAATATATTTTCAGAATAAATTTCTTGGGCTGTTGTGCTTCGGGAAAAAACTGAATAACACCCAGCTTGCTAAGAATGAAATCATCTTCATTGAGACCATGCTTAACATTTCTTCTTCGGCAATTGAAAACACAATTAAATTTAACCAGTTAAACAATTTAAACATTAATCTTAGCAACAAGATACGTCAGCTTAATTCTTTGTTTGAACTTGGCAAAGAATTTAACTCTAATTTCACCAGTAAAGAAAATATTGTCAAACTCTTAAGCTATTCTCTGCTTGGCAATTTCGGAATAAAGGATTTTGTAATCATATCCAGGGCAAAGGATGGTGAGTTTTGTTTTTTTAAAGAGAATAAAAATCTTAGTTTATCCGGACACAATCTTAAAGAACTGCTGCCTAAAGGTAAGATTCCGGTTGAATTCAGTAAAACCCTAATCATAAAGAACAATCATTCAATTCCTTTTTTGAAATATCTATCCGATAAGGGATTTGAGCTTGTGATCCCTACCATAATTAAAAATGAAATTGATTACATAATTTGCCTTGGGAAAAAATTAAACAACACTTGTTACTCTGATGAGGATATAGAATTTCTTGAATCAATTGTCAATCTCTCTTTAATATCCATACAAAACTCGGAGCTTTTTCAGGAATATCTTGAAAAGCAAAAAATTGAAAATGAGCTGAAGATAGCGCGTGAGATACAGCTTGCATTGCTACCCGGTGAAATACCTGAGATCAGTAATTATGACCTTGCGGGAGCCAATCTTCCTGCGTTGCAGGTCGGAGGTGATTATTATGATATTATAAAATTAACTCCTGCAAAAACGGCTATTGTCATAGCTGATGTTTCCGGTAAAGGTACTCCAGCTTCATTATTAATGGCGAATATTCAGTCTGCTGTTCATTCCTACTTAAAACTATATGAAGAAATATCATTTGACCTTGCAAAAGTTACAGAGAAAATTAATGAATTAATTTATGGAAATACTTCATCCGAAAAGTTCATTACTTTTTTCTGGGGTATTCTTGATTCGGAAGAAAACACTTTCGAATATATTAACGCAGGACATAACCCTCCATTCCTTTTAAAGACTGATGAATTAATTCGGCTTACTGAAGGCGGCTTCATGATAGGGATTCTTAATGAAGGTGTGACTTATGAAATCGGTACAGCTCATGTTGAAAAAAATGACATTATTGTCTTCTATACTGACGGCGTGACTGAGGCTATGAATAAAGCTGGTGATGAATTCGGAGATAAAAGACTGACCGACATCATCATGGAAAACAAAAATAAATCCGCAGAAGAAATTTTAGAGGGAATAAAAAATTCAATTGTTAATTTTTCAAAGGACACTCCTCAGTATGATGATATTACTTTAATTGTACTTAAACGCGAGATGTGAGATGCAAGACGCGAGACGTGAAGCGCTATTACTAATTAATAATTAATAATTAAAAAATTATTTAATTATTCCTAATTCCTAATTCTTAATTCTTAATTAAAAATTACTCCATCCAAAGACTTCCTTTATCTTTCAGCACAATCTGATACTTGTCTTTATATGTTTCAAGAATGCCCTTTGTATAGACATAATATTCCTTCTTAGTTTCCATATCAAGTTCGGTTAATAACCCTGCATTCTCTTCGTAAATCACAATTTCAAAAACTTCCTCTTTCGTGTGAGGTATTCTTAAAAGATATGGATATTTCTTGGTTAGTATATCGCTTATACTTCCGAAAACAGTTATTTCCTGTCCGATATAATTTCCCAGTCTTGCAAAATCCTTATCATTTCCTAAATTAAAATAATATTCATTGCCGGAGTATTTTGATTCAAAGTCTCCTAATTGTTTTGCACGCGTATCCCACCAAACCAGACGTTCATCATAATCCGGATAATGTTTTTTATTTGGATCCCAGATTCCAAGATTGCTCTCTCTGGCATAATTCTGAGCTTCAATAAACTCATTGTGGAATCTCTTGCTGTTGCCGTATTTATTAAAGTACGGTGAGTAGCCCTGTTTCACGCACTCTATGTTATAGTTGATTTCAGTCCCGTCTTTCATCACGGCAATCATATAAACAAGATATCTTCCGAAAATATCTATGCTTCTTTCATCATCTTCCTTTTCAAGTCTGACGTAGTCAACATTTTTAAAAAACTCTTCAGCCCATTTCCAGGCTTCAAACCCAAGCGGTGAATCCGTTTTGACCGGCATTTTATTGTCGCCTTTTTCAGAAATATAAAACGCTTCCCAGTTAGCGGCTATCTCATTTGTCTTTTGCTCAGCATCGTCTGTCTTAAATGTTTCCTCTGTATCTATCCCCAGCAATCTTGTTGACTTATCAAGATTTTCCATTCTGAAAGTATCGCCATCTATAACTTTACTGATCTTAAAATTACCTATAATAAGCGAACTGTCAGCCGGATTGGAAAGAACAACTCCACTGATAAAAATTAAATATAATAATAATATCCTTTTCAATTTCATCATTCTTGAGAGAGTTAAAAGTTAAAAGTTAAAAGTTAAAAAAGTTGAAAGCAAAAAGTTGAGCAGTATCCATTATATTGATTCCAAATACCCAATACTAAATACTCAATACCCAATACATTTAAAACAAAAGCCCTTATGTCCTGAACATAAGAGCTTTTTTTAAAAAACAATAACTGTTTAATTAATATCTTGTACCTTCGCTTACAAAAGGAATTATAGCAAGATGTCTTGCTCTTTTGATTGCAGTAGTAAGTTTCCTCTGCATTTTTGCGGATGCACCTGTTATTCTGGCAGGGAGTAATTTACCCTGTTCATTAAGAAATCTCGTTAAAAGCCTTGCATCGAATATATCTATGTAATCCTTGACCCCTCTTTCTTTGAAAGGATCTTTCTTCTTAGCCTGATTCTTCTTGGCGGTGATTTGCTGAGTTAATTTATAATTTGCTTCTTTAAGATTTTTTGTTGTTTTTTTCATTAATGCTGAATACTTGTTTTGTTTTAACAGTTGCAAATTTATTCAAATTAAACCTGAATTACAATTCTATTTTAGAGTAAACGCCGGTTGTTTTTACTCAACTTTATTAAAAAACAAGTATTCAAGCACACAAAAAGCCATAGAATAAAATTCATAATATGCGTAATTTAAGTTAAATGAACAACACAACGTCTGAAACAGAACTTCGTTTGCATAAAAGCAGATACCTGAGAATTATATTTATTACTTTAGGGATTTGCAGTCTCTCATTAGGTGTGGTAGGAATATTTCTTCCACTATTACCCACCACTGTTTTTTTGCTGATTGCTTCTTATTTCTTTGCAAGAAGTTCTGAAAGATTTAATAACTGGCTGTTAAACAGCAGGGTACTCGGGAGTTACATTAAGAATTATAAAGAAGGCAAAGGAATGACTCCCGGATCAAAGGTATTCTCTGTATCATTTCTCTGGTTTGGAATACTAATGTCTGTATTTTTTTTAGTACAGAGTGTTTATTTAAAAATATTTCTGTTACTGATAGCAATAGCCGTTACCATTCATATTTTATATTTAAAGACATTTCGTGCTGAAGCAGCTGAGTAATGTCACGGTGGAGGAATAATATTTATCAATTACACTTTTCGATAAATGAAAAATATTTCAGAAAAAATTTTTGATTACTCGGGAATCTTTAACGGCGTCTTTAGTCTGCGTCCGTTGATAAATTTCTGGGAAAGGGAAATTGCTCACAACAAGGCTTCCAAAGCTTCATACAATTACATTTCTGAAAAATTAAAAGATGCACCTGAACTTACAAAACCCATCACTGATTTTTCCCTCATTGAAAAGCACCGCGAACTTATAGATGAATTACTCAGTATATGCATTTCACCAGGCATGAATAAATTTGAATATTACTCGGCAGTATTCCTTGACAGACTTGAAAGTTTTTTTGAGACGCCGGCTTTCAGACGTTTACACCTGTTCGAGAATCAGCTTAATTCATCCTGCTTCAATGATAACTGCTGTATCACACCGGACGGAAGGATTGTATCAGCTTATTCAACTCTTCTGAATTTATTTTACGGAATAAATGTGAGCTATGAGTATCCGATCATTTATACATATTATGATGAAAAAACCATGCTCGAAAGATATTTCAGGATAAGGATTCTCGGTTGGTTTCTTGATATAAAAGCGAATAAGGAATTAAAACCTCTCACAGAAACTGACAGGAAAAGATTAATTGAAAACATTGATAATCCTAAAGTTCTGATTGAGATAGTTCCTCCCGATCAGTTTGAAATGGAAGGTTTTCTTATTTATAATGCAGTAGAAATTACAGATCAGGAATCAATCTCTTCCCTGAAATTTGATCTTATCGGAAAAGAATCATTGTTGTCTTTCAGCAAATTCCAGAATCTACAGCATAAGCTTCGAATTCTCTTAAGAAAACCTGACATAAGACTGGGTCTGATCGGATTTCCTTCCTGTAAAAAGGATTTTAAAAATGCAATCAAAATGGGAAACAGTCTCATTCTTGATGACAGTTTTGTTGAAAAAAATATAGCAGAGGAATGCACCTTGTATTCCGGCGTTTTGGAAAAAAGGGAATCTAAAATAATTTATGATATTAAGGATCATAGCTGTTCTCCGAAAGTTGAAAAAGAATTTATCAATGCAGGTATAAGAAATTTACTCATAGCTCCTCTGATTTATAAAGATGAGATCATAGGGATGATGGAACTCGCGTCGTCTGTGCCCGGTGATTTGAATAAAGTTAATACAATGAAGTTAAATGATGTCTATCCGCTGTTTGCAGTCTGCCTTGAGTCAGGTCTTGATGATCTGAATAAGTCTATACAGTCAGTCATTAAGGAAAAATGCACTGCGATTCATCCGTCTGTTGACTGGAGATTCCGTAATGCAGCACACAACTATCTAAGTAAATTAAGAAATGATATAGTTGAAGAAATGGAAGACATTGTATTTGAGAATGTATATCCGTTCTATGGCTGCTCTGATGCAAAGGATTCTTCACTTCACAGAAATTCCGCCATTCAGTCTGATCTGATTGAAAATTTTGAAATGGCGAAGGATATTATTTTAAAAGCAACTTCTGAAAACGCAATGCCGGTGCTCGAGGAATTGTCATTTCGGATTGAAAGACAGATAGAGATACTTAAGCAAGGATTAGGTTCAAGCACTGAAATCTCAGCCATTGATTTCATTCGCACCGAAATATCAACTACATTCGAACATTTAAAGGAATTAAGTCCTGAACTGAAAAATATTGTAACAGGCTACAGGGAAAAGCTTGATAAGAAACTTGGGATTTTAACTAAAAAAAGAAAAGAGTTTGAAGAAAGCTTAACTATTATAAATGAAACTGTTTCTGCTGAACTCGAAATTCAGCAAAGCAAAGCTCAGAAAATATTTCCTCATTACTTTGAAAAATATAAAACCGACGGTATAGAATATAATATGTATCTTGGTGAATCTCTCATTGCTGACAGGAAATACAATCCGATGTACTTAAAAAGTCTGCGGCTCTGGCAGCTTGTTACAATGTCAATAATTGCAAAAAGATGTTTTGAGTTAAAAGATAAATTAAGCGTTCCCCTTGACATGACGCATCTTATATTTGTTCAGAATAATCCCATTACAATTAAATTTTTCTATGATGAAAAAAAATTCGATGTATCCGGTTCGTATGACATAAGATATGAAATTATTAAAAAGAGGATTGATAAAGCTGAGATCAAAGGATGCAAGGAACGCCTTGTCAGTCCGGGAAAGATCGCAATAGTTTATTCACAGGAATCCGAAGCCGAGGAATACAGGCAGTATATTAGTTTTCTCAGAACAAAGAATTATATAACCGGTGAAATCGAAACACTTGAACTCGAGGACATGCAGGGAGTTCACGGACTCAAAGCGTTAAGAATATCTGTGGACAGTAATTTTGTAATTGAGAACAGCTCTGAAAAAAGTCTGCTCGAATCAGCTAAATCGAATTAGTAACAGGAATTTAAAGTTACGAATTACGGGTTACTTGATTAATTTGAGATTTGACATCCGACATTTATTTTACAAACAACATTCTTTTTGTGTCAGCATAACTCCCGTAAGACAACTTATAAAAATATACACCACTCGGATAAGATGATGCATTCCAGTCAACTTCATAAGTTCCGGCAGTTAATTCATTGCTTAATAACGTTTCAATTTCTTTACCCAGTGAATTAAATATTGTAAGCTTTGCAAACACAGATTTTAAACCTGTTTCTGAAGGAATTGAAAATTTAATTTTAGTTGTTGGATTAAAAGGGTTCGGATAATTTTGAGATAAAGCAAATCTCTCGGGGATTGTAGAACTGATTTGAGTTATACCAACCGTTATTTCAGAAAGCCCCGAATCTTCAACTGCTTTATAAAATTTTTTCACATTAATATTTGAGAAACTTTCTGTTAAACCTTTGGACCATTTAATTATAATAGAATCAATAATTGCAGAGTTACCTAATCCGAAATGCACTCTCAGATCATTTTGTCCCTGAAAAGAATTCTGTGCATTTACTTCTCGTGTCTGCCAGACAGTTAAACCATTTATTAAAGATTTTACTTTTACAATCGAACCAATTGCGGATTTATTTGATATTGTTCCTTCAAGATTTATGTTAACCCATTTCCTGCTTCCTGCAACAGTGTCATTTTTATATAGCCCAACTGATGTGGTATTTCCAAAACCGGCTACACCGTTAATAAATAAATCAAGATCTCCGTCATTATCATAATCCCCGTTTGTAACACCGTTTGCTGCGGTAGGAGTTGAAAAACCATTTGAAAGGTATGTAAAAATGCCTGCATCATTGCGGTAATATCTTGTAGGGAAATTATTATTTGTGATAATTACATCAAGGTCTCCGTCATTATCATAATCTCCCCAGCAGTTGGCAAGGTTCGGAGTAGCCGATGAGAAAGGTGTATTTACTTCAACATAGACTCCGTTGTTATTTTGATATAATCTTGTAGGAGCGCTGTAATAATTTGTCAGGCAAAGATCAAAGTCTCCGTCATTATCATAATCAATAAAGTTATAGCACTGCCCGTCCTGCGTCTGCTGAGCAAAGAGTTCGGTTGTCATTTTGAATAATGTGTCAAATCCGGTTTCGATTTTCATATTCCTGTAACACGGATCAAGTGCCGGTGTCCCGTTTGCAGGACCGCTTGCTATGAACAGGTCCATATCTCCGTCCATATCATAATCACTCCAGTAAGGATTAGTATAACTGCTAAGCTGTTGTGTGAAAGGATAACCGGTAATAGTCTGATACAACCCAAAAGATGTATCAGCAGGAACATAAAATCTGCACGGTTCAGAAATTGAACCCGGATGAAATCCCTCTGCATGAGCATAAACTATTTCAGGATATCTATCTTCGTTAAGATCACCTATTGCGCATCCAAAGCTTCCGTAATTCTGAAGTCCAGGGAAGAAAGGAGTTGCATTTGTAAAAACTCCGGAACCGGTATTAAGAAATACTCGTGAAGGAGTAGCAGCCAAAACACAGTCATTATCACCGTCATTATCAAGATCCGCCCAGCTGCTTCCGGATGTAGCATTTAATATTGTAAAGTTAAGCGGTGAGCCTAATGAGTATCTCCCATTGCCTTGATTGACAAACACAGTTCTCGGCGCTGCAAACAAATCGGGAAGGTTGTCATTGTTAAAATCAATGAAAGCAGCTCCTACATATGGAAAGATTGTTGTATATTGTGAAACGGCATTGAGAGGATCCGTAATTTTAAACCATCCTCCCTGAGAAAATGATTTTGAAGCAATTGTTAAAAATAAAATAATTATTGTAATGTTAGTTTTCATAAGAATTAAATTTTATTGTGAAAGATTTCACTCTTTATTTAAATAATATTTTAATATAATTCATAACAATTTTTATTCCCTGCTCTTTTTCAGAAAGATAATCCGGTACTGCAAAGTACAATCTGAACATCCCATCCAGCATCGAGACTATATAAACAGCCGTAGACTCCGGATCTATTTCAAATTTAATCTCTCCATTAGATATTGCTGAAGCGATTATTTTTTTAACTTCGTTTATAATATAATCATTTAAACCCGTGAGTCTTTTGAAATAAGCTGAAGCTGAATTAAACTCTACTGCAAATCTGACGAAATAAACATAATCCCTGTATCTTTTGGTATCATAAAAACTATTCACCAAGTATAACATTAACTTTTCTAATTTTTCTTTATCTGTTGAACCGTCAACCACTGCTGTTTTAATAAGATCAGCAATGAATGTATGTTCTCTGACTATCAGCTGAGCAAGAAGATCATCTTTATCCTTGAAATGCCAGTAGAATGCTCCTCGTGTCAGACGAAGACTTGACACTATATCCTCAAGTGAAGTTTGCGAGTAACCTTTTTTATTAAAGAGCTTCAGCGCTGTGTCAAGAACTTTCTCTTTAGTCTCTAATGCATCTTCTTTAGTTCTTCTCATTACATGTAATTTAATTTATACATACATCAATGTATGTATATGAATTTGGAATGTCAATATAAGACGTAAGACATAAAACGTGAGACGTGAGACGGAAGATGGTAAATGTAACACATCCATGTCTCACGTCTTACATCTCGCGTCTCACGTTTGACGTCTTACGTCTCACGTTTGACGTTTCACGTTTTGACTTTTGACTTTCTTTAAAATCTTCTTGTTACGAAGTTATGGACTTAAAACTGATTCGTATTATACCAAAATAAAATCCTTAATGAAGAAACATTATATATTATTACTTATCATACCCGTCTGCTTCATTGTTCTGTCCATTAATCTGAGATCCGCCGAAGGTCCATACTATTATGGATCAGCCGACCCGTCCTATGTTTATTTATTTAACTCAATGATCATAGCTCAGAGCAATAGTTCCGGTATTGGTCATATTGATCATCCGGGAACGCCGCTGCAGATTGCCGGCGCAATTGTGATAAAAATATTTTACTTACTCAGCCATGAAAAGAATGATATTTCTGAAGATGTTATATTCAGGCCGGAGGCGTACTTAAGAGCAATTAATTTTGTTTTAATATTTCTTAACGGTATAGGTCTTTATCTGATGGGAATAATAATCTACAGTGTTAATAAAAATATTTGGGTAAGCTTGCTCTTTCAAACTATTCCGTTCATATCAATAAATGTCACGTCAGTTTTTCCTCTTGTAAAAACAGAAAGCTTTATTTTTTTTATTTCATGCATATTAATCTCATTAATGTTTAAATTTGTTTATGATCCTCCGGATAAGCCAAATTCTTATATAATAATTATCGGTATTCTAAGCGGATTCATTTTAGCCACAAAAATCAGTTTTTTATGTCTTCTGATGCTTCCTTTGATATTGTTTCCGGGTCTCAGAAATAAGTTAATCTTTGTATTAATAACCATTCTTTCATTTACAGTCTTTGTTCTGCCTGTGATTTCCAATACAGGATACTTCATTAACTGGGTGGGAGGATTAATATTTAATGACGGGAGATACGGAAAGGGTAACCCGTCAATATTAAATTTTCAGACATTCACTGACAATGCTTTGAAAATATTTATAAACGAAAAATTTTTTGCAGCAGTCTATTTTATATCATTGTTAATAATGATTTTATCTTTGTTTTCAAAAAAGGATACCGGATCCGAAAAGAATTTAAAATCTCCGGAATTGAAATTCCTGTTTGCACTTTTCGCTGCAATGAGTTTGCAAATTGTATTTGTTTCAAAACATTACTCACAAAGATATATGTATCCGGCTCTGATTCTGTCCATACCTGCGTTGTTCATTATTGTAAACCTTCTTTATAAAAAATACTTTTCCAAAATTAATTATAATTTTGTTTTCGGCACAGTTCTGATTTTTACTCTTTTGTTCGGTGCTTACAATTACAGAAAACAGTTAGCCCGCACAAAAATGAAATCCAATGAGACTGAAAAGCTAAACAATTTTATAAAGGATAATTATCAAAATTCAGATATAGTTCTATCTTCCGGAACTTCCAATGAATATGTCGGTCTTATACTTGGATACTTTTATTCGGGAGAAAATGTTAAGCAAAACTTTTCAAAAGTCATTAGTGAACGCTATCCCGGTGTTGTTTGGTTTGACATTTTCGGCAATTCCATATTTTCAATTTCAGGATCCGGTGATATTAAAAATATTCTTCGTAAAGACAGACCCGTTCTCTATCAGACAATGGATGAGAGTTATAATGATGAGTTTATTAATAATTTGAAAGAAAAGTATGGGATTAAAAATGTCAGACTGACTAAGGTTTATTCCAGCGGGACAGGAGAAACTTTGTTTGAACTGGCAGAATAGTGTGCGGAGTGTGTGGAGTGGGTTGAGTGTGTGGAGTGTGTAGAGTGTGTAGAGTGTGTAGAGACCTTATGTTTAAAATAGAAAGCCTCGCAAAAGTTTTTTATATTTATTTTTT
>CAYNTN010000044.1:24850-31731 GCA_964399995.1 uncultured Ignavibacteriaceae bacterium | reverse complement strand
AAGATATGAACTAAAAATCATTTTCATTTTTGGTTCTGGCTATGCCAGTTTAGGATTTAAGAATCTTTCTTTTTCACAATACAAGCTGAAAAAAAGAATTTTTTAGTTAATATCTTCAAACTTAGTGTTCCTTTGTGCTTTAAGTGTTTAAGTAGTATAAATAATACAGAGATAAGAAAAATGGAATGGTATTGGTTAGCTCTGATCTCAGCGTTGCTATCTGCTGTTGCAGCGATATTGCAGAAGAAAGTGCTGGGAAATGTAACGGCTCTGAAATTTACAGTTATAGTTTCAATATTCATAGCTTTGTTTTCAACTCTTCTCATTGGCAATTTGAATTTTTCCGCAGCAAGTACAGCATCGTTATTAATTTTATTTGCAAAATCCATTATTAATGCCTCAGCTTTTCTATGCATAATGACCGCGCTGAAACACCTTGAAATCAGCAGGGCTTTGCCTCTGCTTGCAGCCACGCCAATGATAGTCGCATTGCTTGCATTTATTTTTTTGAGTGAAGCGCTGACTTTGCAGGAAGTAACCGGAATGATGCTTATTGTAGGCGGTACTTACATACTTGAATTAAAAAAGAATGAAAATATTTTCAATCCGTTCAGCATTTTTGTAAGCTCAAAATATCACAGAATAATAATGCTTGCTCTGGCTTTGATGTCTGTTTCTGCAGTGATTGACAAGCTGCTTCTCGGAAAATTCAAGCTCCCCCCTCTTACTTTTCTTATTATACAAAATTATTTTTTCCTGATAATATTTTTCATTTACTGGTTCTTTCACAAAATGAAGAATAAAAAAGACAATCTTTTCTCAGGCATGTATAAAAATGTTTTAATTCTGATTATAATTATAGCTGTTATAACGATCGGATACAGATGGACACAAATCGAATCAACTAAGCTTGCTCCTGTCGGACTTGTCATTTCCTTAAAAAGATTGTCAGTCTTATTTGCAGTAATCATCGGAGCAAAATTGTTTAAAGAAGAAAATTATCTGAGAAAGGTCATTGCTACTTCACTTATTGTCGCAGGAGCTTTGCTGATTTATGAGGATTAATTGTATCAGTTGAGTAAGTTGAGTAAGTTGAGTAAGTTGAGTTAGATTAGTAAGTTGAGTAAGTTGAGTTTTGTGAATTAAACTAACCTTACTCACCTTACTAATCTAACTCAACTAAACCCTGTAAGGTATTTCTATAACAACAGTCGTACCAGGATTTTTTTCATTTCCTATTTCAGACGGACTGATAATTTTCAGAGTACCGTCATGTTTCTCAGTTATCTGTTTAACTACTGACATGCCAAGTCCGGTGCCTTCTATCCTGTTTCTTTTTGCATTGCTTGCACGGAAAAATTCTCCCGATATCTTTTCTATTTCATCTGCTGGAATTCCTATTCCTGAGTCGCATATCATAATGCAGAATTTATCATCTTTATCAAAAATTTTCAGCACTGCCTTTCCGCCGGGAGGAGTATACTTCAGAGCGTTGCTAACGATGTTTGATAAAAGGATTTCAATTAAGTGACTGTCAGCATAGACGTCTCGTTCCGAAGTTCTGTCATTATGGAAAGTAAACTCAATGTCGGCTCCTGAGAATTTGTCTTTCATTTTTTCAATGATTCCTTCAACAATGACTTCAGGCTTGATTACATCTTTCTTTACTTTTTCAAGCAGTTTGATTTTTGATACTTCTATGATGTCATTTGTAATGCTGATTGCTTCTTCGGATCTCTTTTTCATTTTCAAAAGTATTTCCTTTACCTTTTCATTTACTTCACCTCTGATCCCGCTGATAAGAAGATTAAGATAGGAAACAATCGCCGCCAGAGGCGATTTTACTTCATGCACTACAGCCAGCACATATTTCTGTTTTTCTTTTTCGGATAATTCGATTTCTGAAACTGCTTCGAGCAGCTGCTGTTCTCTTTTGAATAAAGCTCCGGCAAGATTATTTGAAAACATTACACTCACAAGCATCATGAGCCAGAATGTTAACAAATTCAGAACAATGTAATTCAGCTTTAAAGATTCTACAGGTCCCGCGTTTGAAATCAGAAATTCATTTATAATTCCGTAATGTACCGCAAAATTCAGAAGTGAAAATACTATTGACACAATTGTAACAATTACATAAACAACCCTCCCCGGTAATATCATGCTGCCAATGATTGCATGAAATATGAAGAACAAATAAAAGGGACTGTTAAGCAAACCGGTGAGGTAGACAAGCAGTGTTAGGGTTACAAGATCAAGTAAAATCTGAAGCAGAGCAAACTTCAACGGATTGAATCTGTAAATGCCATTGTTAATTCGGCCTGAATTAAAAATGTAATTTAATAAAAGATTATAAAAAAGTGTTACAATGAATATTATTAAAATACCTGTATGCTGAATTGTACTTACTCCTTCAATGCTGAAAAAATAGAGGTATAAGTATAAACAAAGTAACATCATCACCGCAACGTATCTGAGCTTAATGAACCACTTGTTCCTCTCCGATACCAGCTCCCATAAATAATCAAGATCTTTTGTATTTGTCGGAATCAGATTTAACATCATATTTTACTTTAAACAATGATCTTTACAACAGAAACACAGAGTTCACAGAGCTGGACAGAGATTATTTTATTTTTATGTTACAGTATCAAAAATATTTTTTTTCTCTTATGTATCTGTTTACCTTAGTGCTCTCCGTGCCTCAGTGGTAAAATTAATACCGAAATTTAGAAATTCTCAGTTTATATACTTCCCTCTCTTTACATACCTGGTATGAAGAAGTTTATGTGAAAGCTTACCGCAAGGTCCGTCAGTAAGAAAATTTTTATAAATGTACTTTATTCTCGGATTCTCATGTGACTTTCTTACCGGCATTGAAGATTCTTCCTGATAAATTGCTTTAGCTCTTAATTTTCTTATAAGTTCGGATGTCGGAATCGGCTGGCCGCCTCCGCCGATACATCCTCCCGGACATGCCATTATTTCCACAAAATGATAACCTTTAAGCTCTCCTTTTATAAGCATTTCCATAACATGTTTGGCATTTGCAGTTCCGTGAGCAACTATGAATTTTAACTCTACACTTTCAAGAAATTTGAATTCTTCTTTGCAGTTCTCGAGTTTTACGGACGCTTCTTTGATTCCCTTCATCCCGCGGCATGCATCAATGTTTAAATTTTTAAATGGAACCGGTCTTCCGGTTACAAGTTCATAAACCGTTCTTAATGCAGCTTCCATTACTCCCCCTGTCGCGCCGAATATTAATCCGGCTCCGGAAGCATCTCCGAATGGTTCATCGAAATTTGTCTTCGGAAGTTCAGGGAGTCTCAGTCCCGCTTCGCGTATCATCTTCGCCATCTCTCTTGTCGTAAGACCATAATCTACATCTTTATATCCCGATGAATTCATTTCGGGCCGGTTGCATTCAAATTTCTTCGCTGCACACGGCATGAGCGCTACGGTCACTATATCCTTCGGGTCAATTCCGGCTTCCTGCGCATAAAATGTCTTAATTACAGAACCGAACATCTGCTGAGGAGACTTTGCTGTTGAAAGATAGTCAAGATATTCAGGATAAAAATGCTCTATGAATTTTACCCACCCCGGTGAACATGAAGTAAACTGCGGAAGCTTTACAGATTTATCTTTATCAACGATTGATTTTTTCAGTCTGTTAAGAAGTTCCGTACCTTCTTCCATGATAGTAAGGTCTGCTGAAAAATTAGTATCAAACACTCTGTCAAAACCCATCCTCTTTATTGCGGTATTCATCTCTCCGGTCATTGAAATTCCTGCAGGCATTCCGAACTCTTCTCCTATTGCAGCTCGTGGTGACGGAGCAGTCTGAAGTACAACATGCTTATTAGGATCCTCAATCGCTTTCCATATTTCATCCGAAGGATCATTTGCATGAAGAGCTCCGGTCGGACACCTGTTTATGCACTGTCCGCAGTTTATACAGATCACGTCTGCAAGCGGCTTGTCCATGAATGTCGAAATCTTTGTATCATAACCTCTGTTGATGGCTTCAAGAACTCCAACTTCCTGCAGGTCAATACACGTCCTCACACATCTTCTGCACAGTATGCATTTATCCATATCTCTGACGACTGCTGCTGACGAATTGTCAATCTCAAATCTCGGTTCACAAATGTGTCCGAATTCATAACTGTCAACGCCATATTCTTTGGCAAGTGTCTGAAGTTCGCAGTTGTTATTTCTGACACAGCTGTAACACTCACCGTAATGCTCACTCAGCATAAGATCAACTATATGTTTTCTTGCTTTTCTGACTTTATCGGAAAAAGTTTTTATTTTAATCGGATATGAAATAGGAAAAGCACAGGATGCCTGCAAGGTTCTCATACCTTCCACTTCCACAACGCACATTCTGCAATTGCCTGCAATGCATAAATCTTCATGATAGCATAAAGTGGGAATATGAATATTATTTTCTCTGCAAACTTCAAGAATAGTCTTGCCAAGCTGAACGTGTTTTTTCTCGCCATTGAGTTCTATTGATACCGTCGCACCTATACCTGTCGTGCTTTTCCCGTCTTTCATTATTAATGGTCTCTGAGACACCGGACTTCTTAATTCCTTTTCCATAATATTTTAATTTAAACTCAGTTTGTTTTTGAATATCTCATCTTTAAAATTCTCAAGTATTGAAATAAAGGGATTCGGGCTTGTCTGTCCGAGTCCGCATTTTGAAGCTACCTGCATGGTCTTCCCGAGTTCTTTTAATTTTTCAATGTATTCAAGAGTATATTCATCTTTTTCAATCATATTCACTCCTTCTAGCAATTTCACATTCCCGATCCTGCACGGAGTGCACTGTCCGCAGGATTCTTCGACAAAGAATTCCATGAAGTTCTTCAGCACTTCCAGCATATTTCTGCTTTTGTTAAATATCATTACGGAACCACCGGTAGCAATGTCTTCATAGGAAAGTTTCCTGTCGAATTGCGAAACAGGCAGACAGATTCCCGAAGCGCCTCCTACCTGTATGGCTTTTGTATCTTCGGCTCCTGTAATTTTTATAATTTCATTTAATGTTGTACCCCACGGCAATTCGTAAACACCCGGATATTTACAGTCACCGGAAACGGAAAAAAGCTTTGAGCCGGTTGACTTATCTGTACCGAATTTATGATACCACTGTCCTCCTTTATTAATTATGTGAGGAACGGATGCAAGTGTTTCTACATTGTTCACTGCAGTAGGATGTCCGAGATAACCTGTATTAACCGGAAACGGCGGTCTGTTGCGTGGTTCGCCTCTCTGACCTTCGAGTGATTCTATCAGTGCAGTTTCTTCACCGCAAACATATGCGCCTGATCCGAGACGGATTGAAATATCAAAATCAAAATCCTTTCCGCAAATAGTCTTTCCGAGTAAACCTTGATTTCTCATTTCACTGAGATATTTTTCAAGAAATTCCAGCATGTAAGAATATTCAGCTCTTAAATAAACAATGCCTTCACCTGCCCCGATAGTATATCCTGCAATTATCATCCCCTCAAATACAAGTTCCGGATATTCAAGAAGCAAAACCCTGTCCTTGAATGTTCCGGGTTCACCTTCATCGGCATTACATACTATGAATTTTTTTTCTGAATTAGCAGCAGCAGTGATCATCCATTTCGTAGAAACCGGAAAACCCGCTCCGCCTCTGCCTTTTAATCCCGAATCTTTTATTTCAAACAAAATATCTTCACGTTCCATTTCCAGGGCTTTTCTGAGAGCTGATCCTCTTTCGTATTCTGAAAATAAGACCGGTCCCGTCCTTTTAATTTTCTTTAAGCTGTTCATTTTAAATCCCTTATCAAATTTAATGCTGTTTCTTTATTAACTTTTGAATATATCTGATCATTCACCAGCAATGAAGGGCTCTTATCACACATTCCGAAGCAGTTGGCATATTCAAGCGTAATCTTACCATCACCGGTCGTCTCATCGAAACTGATTCCGAGTTCAGAGCTTATAGCTTTTGCAATCTCTCTGCTGCCGTGATAATTGCATATAATATTTTTACAGATCCTTACAGTATTTCTTCCTCTCGGTTTATCATATAAAAATGCATAAAACGAAATTACACTCTGTACCTCTACCGGATGTATGCCCAGCTGTTCTGCTACCGCCTGCTGTGAATGTTCATCTATATAAAAGTATTTTTTCTGAATTTCCTGAAGTATCGGAAGAAGGGCCGTGCGCTCTTTTCCGAACCTCTGCACAAGAGTCTCAATAAATTCACTTATTATTTTTTTTTCTGAGTCGCTCATTTTAAATTATTTATTCAAAAGTTTTTCAATGGTATTTAATAACACTTCCGGTTCAGCCGGCTTATCAATGAATTCATCTACCTGAATCAGGCTGTTTTTACCGAAATCATATCCAAGAGCGTTTGACACCGATGAGTAAATAATTACCGGCGTATTTATATTATTCTTCTTCAATCTCTTTAAGAGAAAGAATCCGTCATCCGGTTCATTCATCATTATGTCAAGAATAATAAGGTCCGGCTTATTGTTAAAAGCTGATTCGAATCCTTTTTCAGGATCGGTTTCGGAAAAAACCCTGTATTTTTTTGATTCTAAAAGTACAGTTGCAGCTTCGATAATATCAGGATCATCATCTATTATTAATATTTTCTTTTCCATTATTTCCTCCTGTACAAAATTAAGGAAAATCATAATTATGCGTTATGACTTATGTCAGGTTTTGAAAGTATTTTTTTTTATTGTAAGTTGAGTAGGTTGAGTAGGTTGAGTAGGTTGAGTAGGTGGAGTAGGTTGAGTAGGTGGAGTAGGTGGAGTAGGTGGAGTAGGTGGAGTAGGTTGAGTAGGTTGAGTAGGTTGAGTAGGTTGAGTAGGTTG
>CAYNTN010000044.1:0-24750 GCA_964399995.1 uncultured Ignavibacteriaceae bacterium | reverse complement strand
TAGGTTGAGTAGGTTGAGTAGGTTGAGTAGGTTGAGTAGGTTGAGTAGGTTGAGTTAGTTGAGTAGGTTGAGTTAGTTGAGTAAGTTTAGTGGTTTTTAGTGGTTTTTCGGGTTAATTTTGCCGATTTGAGGTTGAATTTATGGATTTGTATGCTTTAGAGTGTATTAGTAGATTGAAATGGTTATTTGGTTAATTTTTGAGTTAATTTTAGCATAACTTAACTATTTAACTACTCAACCAACTTAACTAACTCACTAACTCAACTAACTCACTAACTCAACTCAACTCAACTAACTCAACTAACTCAACTAACTCAACTAACTCAACCAACTCAACTAACTCAACTAACTCAACTAACTCAACTAACTCAACCAACTCAACTAACTCAACCTACTCAACTAACTCAACTTTTATTACCCAGATAAGTAAGTATTAATTTATTTTTGTTTAAAATATATTTGTTTACAGCATTTATTACATCCTGTTTTGAAATTGACAAATATCTCTGTATCTCATCATTAATTCTTCCGGAGTTTTTAAAATAAAGGTAATTAAAAATTGTTTCGATTGATATATTCTGAATCTTCAGGTACTTAATTGTGTGTTCAAATTCAATCTGATTTTTAATTTTCTGAAATTCCTCATCGGTACATCCATTATTCCCTAATTCATTTAAAGCACTGAAAATTTCATCTTTGACTAACTCAATATCAGTTCCGGGATTTATCATTGTCTTAATTATCAGAATACCCCCGTCTTCGAGAGAATATTTTAATGCTTTGATGGATTTTACAAGTTGCTTTTCATAAACTAATGTTTTGTACAGCCTGCTGCTTTTGTTGTTGGCAATGATCTCAGTTATGTAATCTATGGTATAATTATCCTTTTCACCTGATTTTGGAATCTGATAACATATATTCAGCACTGGAAGCTGAACGTTATCAGCAACTTCAGCTTCAATATCCGTTTCCATATCTTTAATAAGATTTTTTTTTCTGATAATTTCAGCATCTTTTTTAATATTTCCAAAATACTTGTTAATAAGGAATTCGACTGAATCATAATCGAAATCTCCTGCGATCATAAGCATGGCATTTCCGGGTGAATAATATGTATTGTGGAAGTTATGCGCTTCGGAGAGAGTGAATGAATTTATATCATCAATTTCCCCAATTACGGCAGACTCATAATTTGAACCGGCAAAAACATTTTTAAAAATTTTATGAAATGAAGAACCGTAAGGTGCATTATCATTTACCTGTTTTTTCTCTTCTATCACAACATTTTTCTGATTTGCAAGATTTTCTTCAGACAAATTCAAAGAATTCATTCTGTCAGACTCAAGCCAGAAAGCCATTTCAAGCTGATTTGCCGGCATCATTTCGTAATAAATCGTTGCATCATGCATAGTAAAAGCATTGCATAATCCTCCAGACTTCATTACATACTTAAAATGTTCATTCTTTTTTATGTTATCCGACCCCTGAAACATGAGATGCTCAAATAAATGAGCTATTCCTCTTTTATTTTGATCCTCATCTTTTGAGCCGACTTTATAACCTACAGATACATTTACTATTGGATTTCTGTTATCCTTAAAAAGAATACAGTGAAGACCGTTCTGGAGTTTAAATTCAGTAAAATCCAGAATCTTTCCGGATACAAAAATTTCAGGACTTGATCCGGTAGATGATTTAAATTTTTTCAACAGAAGTAAAAATTTTAGTTTACAAATTATGATTTTTGATTTTAAAAGTCAGTGTTAAAATGATTTTCGGATAATCAATTGGATTCATTTGGATTCACTGAGTTTCCTTCTATGTTGCACGATTCCTTTCGATTCCTTACTATAATTTAATTTAAATTGTAAATAAAAACAAAAATCTTTAATTTAACACGAATTTTAAATTAGGAACTAAATCCAAAATTGGAAAAAGATACCAAATCCCCGCTTGAATTACCGAACGAGATACCTGATTTTAAAATAAAAACTTATGACCAAAGAAACTGGATAAGTGCTAACCTGCATTATAAAAAAGATTCAGGCAGCTGGGCATGGATTTTACACAGGATCTCGGGAATTGCTTTGATTGGTTACTTATTTCTGCATGTTTATTCTTTAAGTCCATTGACCAAAGGTGAGATAGCGTTCAACAAAATGATGCAGTCTTATACTACTCCGTTCTTTATGATAATGGAATGGTTTTTATTTGCTTTTGTGTTGTTTCATTCACTAAACGGAATCAGAATTGTCATAGTTGACTGGGCTGACGGCACAAAATATCACAAGCAATTATACAGATTATCACTGGTTTTGGGCATAATACTTTTCCTCGCAATGGGAGTGTTAATGTTTTCACACGAATTAAAGATGTTGTTCAAATAGTTTTCAGAATTAATGTTAAAATATAAATATAAATCTTCTAAAGATTCCGGATCAAAAAGCTGGATTTTGCAGCGAATAACAGGTCTTGCTCTTGTAGTTTTGATGATCGGACATTACATTTTAATGCACTATCAGCCGGACAGCGGACATACCTATGCAGCAGTGTTGAACAGAATGCAGTATTCGTGGTATAGAATTATTGATCTGACTTTTATAACTTTAGCAATGTATCACGGACTCAACGGTATTTGGAATATTTTCAGGGATTATAAATTGAAACAATGGGCTAAATTTTCAATAATATCTGCTCTTGTTATTTTAGGACTAGCATTTACAGTTTGGGGATACAGTATAATTTTCTCCATTCCATATATTAATAATGTAGCCGGAACAAATTAAATTAATAATTCAAATTCTTTGGAGAATGCATTGAAAATATGTATTATGAATCGATTTTTTTAAAAAATAACCCAAATTTAAATTAACTTACAAAAACCAATTATTTTTCATACATTGTTAACAAATTCATAAACTAAACCTTAATAAGGAGAACAAAAAAATGGACAACTTAAACCAACTGCATGAAATTTTAGAAGGAATGAAAACCGACGCTGAAAAGTTTTATGACAAAGGTCAGAACGCGGCAGGCACAAGACTAAGAAAAAGTCTCAATGATCTTAGAAAAAAAGCTGCCGAAATCAGGAAGGAAATTCAGGACGAAAGAGCTAAAAGGAAAGCAGAAGGAAAATAAGCTGGTATTTTTTATTTCTTAAAAGTGGAATCTAAAAAAGTTATTCCATCAATTATAACTTTTCTTTTGGAATCCACTTTTCATTTTACTAACCATTAAATTTAATTGAGCAATTCCAATATAAGTAATATTCGAAATTTCTGCATTATAGCACACATTGATCATGGTAAATCCACTCTCGCCGACAGGCTTCTTGAGAAAACCGGTACCATTGAAAAGCGCAATATGATAAAGCAGGTTTTGGATGACATGGACCTAGAACAGGAAAGAGGCATTACCATAAAACTTCATGCAATTCAAATGAAGTATAAGGATAAAAATGGTGAAAATTACATTTTTAATCTTATTGATACTCCGGGACATGTTGATTTCTCTTATGAAGTTTCACGCTCGCTTGCAGCCTGTGAAGGAGCTCTTCTTGTCGTTGATGCAACACAAGGCGTCGAAGCTCAGACTATAAGCAATCTGTATCTTGCAATTGACAACGGACTGGAGATTATTCCGGTTATTAATAAGATTGACTTGCAAAATGCAATGATTGAAGAAGTTACTAATCAGATAATCGAGCTGATCGGATGCAAAAAGGAAGACATTATTTTAACGAGCGCAAAAGCTGATATAGGAACAGATGATATTTTAAATGCAATTGTAAACAGAATTCCTCCGGCAAAAATTGAACCTGAAAAACCTCTTCGTGCTTTAATCTTTGATTCAAAGTTTGATATCTATCGAGGTGTTGTTGTTTATATACGCGTTTTTGACGGAAGCATAAAAGAAGGTGACGAGATCAAGTTCTTTTTCTCAGGGAAAACATTTGTTGCTGAAGAAGTCGGACATTTAAGAATGGGAAGAGTAAAGTCGGATATTCTGAAATCAGGAGATGTCGGATATTTAATTGCGGGAATTAAAGATGTAAATGAATCAAAAGTAGGTGATACAATTTTTAAAGTATCTGAACCTGTCACTGAACCTCTGCCGGGATATAAGGAAGTTAAATCAATGGTATTCAGCGGAATTTACCCTTCGGCGACTGAAGATTTTGAAAACCTTAGAGATTCTCTGGCAAAATTAAAATTAAATGACGCTGCGCTTACGTTTCAGCCGGAGACATCCGTTGCGCTTGGATTCGGTTTCAGATGCGGATTTCTCGGAATGCTTCATATGGAAATTGTTCAGGAGAGACTGGAACGTGAATACAATTTAAGTATCATTACAACTGTTCCAAGTGTAGAATATAAAGTGTATAAGACAAACGGTGAAGTTGTATTGGTAGAAAATCCGTCACTGATGCCCGAATCGGTAAAAATTGATTATATTGAGGAACCTTACATTACAGCAAATATTATTACTCCGACCGATTTCATTGGCAATTTAATGAAGCTTGCAAATGAAAGACGCGGAATTTTTGTAGCTACAAATTATGTTGACGCCAAGAGAGTTGACATTCATTTTGAATTCCCTTTGAGTGAAATTGTGTTTGATTTTTATGATAAGCTGAAATCTTATTCAAGAGGATACGCTTCTTTTGATTATGACTTTAAAGATTACAAAAAATCAGATCTTGTAAAGCTTGACATACTTCTCAATGGCGATTCGGTTGACGCGCTTTCAATAATCGTTCACAGGGACAAAGCATTTGAATGGGGAAAACGGCTTTGCACAAAGCTAAGGCAGTTAATCCCAAGACAGATGTTTGAAGTAGCGATACAGGCAGCAATAGGCGCAAAGATAGTGGCAAGGGAAACAATCAGTGCGATGAGAAAGAATGTAATAGCAAAATGTTACGGCGGAGATATCTCACGTAAGCGAAAACTGCTTGAAAAACAAAAGGAAGGTAAGCGGCGTATGAAACAGATCGGTTCCGTAGAAATTCCTCAGGAAGCGTTTCATGCAGTGCTGTCGTTAGATTAGAGTGTGTTGAGTGGGGTGGAGTGTGTGGAGTGTGTTGAGTGTGTGGAGTGTGTTGAGTGTGTGGAGTGTGTGGAGTGTGTTGAGTGTGTGGAGTGTGTTGAGTGTGTTGAGTGTGCGGAGTGTGAGAGTAAAGATCAAATCCAAAATCTAAAATCTAAAATCAAAAATTAAGTAGTGGATAAATACAGAAACCAGAAATCAGAAGGTGTTTTGAAACCAAAGGACATAAAATCAGTCAAGGGCAAAGAGGAAGAAGTCAAGAAATCAAAGTCGCGTGAGTTTGTTGATGCGCTTGTATATGCAGCAGTAGTTGCTTTCATAATAAAAATATTATTCTTCGAAGCATTCAGAATTCCTACCGGCTCGATGGAAAAGACATTAATGGTCGGCGATTTTTTACTTGTGACAAAATTTACATACGGAGCGACGAGTCCCAGGAACATTCCTTTCACTGATATAAGACTCCCCTATTTTAAACTTCCCGGATTTAAAGATCCTAAAAGAGGAGACATTATAGTATTCGACTTCCCGGGAGACAGGGATGATCTTGAATCAAAAGAAGTTGTAAACTACATAAAAAGATGCGTTGCGGTTCCCGGAGATTCGCTTCAGATAATTGACAAAAAACTATATGTTAACGGTGAGATATTTCCAAATCCGCCTAATTCAATGTTTGATAATGTAAAACGTCCTCAGAATTTTGTGAATCCGAGAATGTTTCCCAAAGGCTCAAGCTGGAATGAAGACTGGTATGGTCCGATCCGGGTTCCGAAGATCGGCGATAAAATAAAAATTGATTCGTCTAATTATGAAGGCTGGAAAATGTTCGTGATGAAAGAAGGTCATTCGATCAGAATGACAGCTGACAGAAAAGTATTGGTTGATGACAAGGAGCTCCTGGACAATGAATATACTGTCGAGCGAGATTACCTTTTCATGATGGGAGACAACAGGAACAATTCACTCGACAGCCGCTTCTGGGGTTTTATGCCCGTAGAAAATATAGTAGGTGAAGCACTATTGATTTACTGGTCATGGGATCCGAGCATTTCATTTTTGAATTTCTTTGATCTGATTGGCTCGACCAGATGGGAAAGAATCGGGAACATGATCCGCTAGATTTGGGATTTGGAATTTCGGATTTGGGATTTAAAATGTTTTAGATTTTAGATTTTAGATTTAAATAGTTTTTGATCAGAAAATTGACTTAACCCTTTTTGTCATTCTGAACGAACGGAGCGAAGCGGAGTGAAGTGAAGAATCCAATCATGGACCCTAAATTCTAAAATAACATTCTTTGAATGTCAATAGAAGAGTTGTTAGTCAGAATTAGATAATATTCGTAACTCAGTAAGATAATTTAAAAACCCTTTAATGTTTTAGAAGTAATATTAAAGGGTTTTCTTGTTTAATATTTGGATTCTTCGCTTCGCTCAGAATGACAAAAAAAGAGTGTTGCGTAACTTCAGTTTGCTAACTATTAACTAAAGAAAATTGTCCGGAATCTATATACACATTCCTTTCTGCAGCAAAAGATGCAGTTACTGCGACTTTTATCTGATCACAAATCTTAATGTCTTAGATAAATTTCTTTCAAATCTTAAAAAAGAAATTTCACTTTCAGGCGAATCTTATAAGAATAATCAGTTCGACACAATATTCTTCGGCGGCGGGACACCTTCGGTTTTATCTAATAATCAAATTGAAGAAATAATAAACTGCCTGCACAAATACTTTTCAATTAGTTCCGAAACTGAAATTTCAATGGAAGCAAATCCGGAAGATTTTTTGGAAAAGAAAGTCGGAGACTACCGGTCAGCAGGAGTAAACAGATTAAGTCTCGGCGTGCAGTCATTCGTTGATTCCGAATTAAAATTTCTAACAAGACAGCATACATCTGATCAGGCTGAGCAGGTAATTAAAGATGCCTCTAAATATTTTGACAATATTAATCTTGACATAATTTATTCACTTCCCTCTCAATCCAAATCTGATCTGGATCTCTCTTTAACAAAAGCAATTGAACTCGGAGTAAAACACATATCCGCTTACACGCTTACTTATGAAGAGAAAACAGTTTTATATAAATCCCTTCAAAAGAACTTAATTAAAAAAAATCCGGACTCACTCGAAGCAGAACTTTACAGCTTCGTTTCGGAGAAACTTATTTCAAATGGTTATAATCATTACGAAGTATCGAATTTTGCAAAGGAGAATTACCGCTGCAGACACAATCTCAAATACTGGGAGTATGACAACTATCTCGGCTTCGGTCCTTCGGCTCATTCATTTTTTAATAATACAAGATGGAATAATTTCAGGGACATAGTAAGATACAATTCATTCCTCGAAAAAAATATATTGCCGGTTGAAGAGGAATATGAAGTATCAGATAAGCAAAGGCATCTCGAATTTGTAATGTTGTCTCTAAGAAGCGGCGGTATTAAGCTTAAGAAGTATTTTGAAATGTTCAATGAAAATTTTGAGAATAAATTTCAGATGTCTGCAGCCGAGCTGATCAAAAATGAATACGCTGTGATGGATAAAGAAAAATTTCAATTGAATGAAAAGGGGTATGCTTTAGCTGATGCAATAATCGCAAAATACTTCTGACAATCATCTTGCTTAAAATCCAAATTTAATCCCTCCGAATATTCCTGTTGTTATACCCGGCTCATCAAATTTTATTACATTAACTTTTAGAAGTCCGGAAAAGTTATCAAAAAACTCAAGCTCAGCTCCGCATCCTACTTCAATTCCGAGTGAATTAGTTAATATATCTGTATCCGTAAAGGTGTACATAGTACTCAAATTCTGTCTTTGCAATCTGAGATCAGCAAGACTTTCAGCAAATAATTTTAACATGCCCGAACCTGAATATATTCTGGCACCCGCGGCAAAATCATTCTGAAGAACAGAGTAGTATGTTCCCCATCCGTCACTGTATTTGGAATTCATGTGAAGATAGTCTGCTATCAGAGAGATCTTA
Organism: uncultured Ignavibacteriaceae bacterium; assembly: GCA_964399995.1. Lineage (GTDB taxonomy): Bacteria > Bacteroidota > Ignavibacteria > Tepidaquicellales > Tepidaquicellaceae > JAGPCH01. The sequence goes on along the minus strand of CAYNTN010000044.1, from coordinate 16,712 downwards.
TCGGAGAGTTTATATGTCATTTCCATTCCATAACTCCCGGCTGCGGTAATTGCATAATTATTGTTTTGTGAATGCTCATAGTAACTGTTATTTACGCTTCCCGCAATTATGCCTGAAGAAAATTTTAACTTCGAATTTCCTGATATATTTTTTTCGAATCCATCGAATTCAATCCCGGCGCTAATTCCGCCGAAAGTAAATGTTTCATTCTGTGAAAATGTGTGCACAAATTTTCCCTTAAATAATATACCGTAAGATTCTGATATATTTATTTTAGCTCCTGCGCCTAAGTTTATACCGAACAATTGCTCATATGAATTGTTAAGATCCGAATATTCATCCTTATGATTCTGAACGACATAAAATCCGAACCCGGTGCTTAAAAAATTATTACCGGATATATAATATTTTAACCCGGAAGCCGCTTCCTTTATTTTTAATTCAACATTATCTTCATTTAACTTTGTTTGACCGAATCCAAAAGAGGAATACACAGCAAACAATCCCAGATCTTTTGGAGAAATGCATGATGCTTCAATTGAATAAAAATCTCCTGAACCCGCATCAAGATTTGAATTTAAGCCTGCTATTCCGTAAGTAAAATTAATATTCCAGTGGAAATTTTTGAGAGCGGATTTGTTTTGAGAATGCTGGGGATAGATGATTCCGGAAAGGGAAAATAAGATCACTACAAAAAAGATTTTCGCCCTCATACTGCTCCTTTCTTAATTACTTTATTTTAAAAAAGAAAATAGTACTTAGTCTTCAGTGTCTTATTTCTTTAATTAAGAAAAAAATATAATTTGTTTTAATAAAACTAATTTTTCTGTCAGGAAACATCAAGTTATAATTACGCTCCGTGTCTCTTAGTGTCTCTTTATGAATTATTGTTTCCGAAGTTTATCCCGTCTTTATACAGTTTATTCGCAACATATATTGAAAAAGTTCGTCGTCCCCGCAGAGTCATTCCGCATTAAACACTTTGAAAAAAGAAGTAAATTTGTGCGAAGGACTCTGGGGGAGAAGTTATGATCATTGACTTATATACACGATAAAATTATTTTGACTTTATTGTCGTCCCCGCAGAGTCATTCCGCAATTAGAACTATAAAGCAAGAGTAGAGTTCATGCGGAAGACTCTGCGGGTGAAGGCGCTTCAACGCAGAGTCCTCCCGTTGAAATTATCAGGTCTACGAAATGCAGGTTGGGAGTGACTCTGCGGAGACGACAAAATTTTTTTCGCCGTCGAAGAAATTCCGTCTCAAGTCAAATTTTTTTAATGTTAACTTAATTCCATGGCTATAGAAAATAAAAAAACATATTGCTATAATTGCGAGATTGAAACTAATCAAGAGGTGTTATTCAATGACGAATCGATTGATTTTCAAGAAATGATTAGCCGCAATGAAGAAGGCGATGAAAGTCAACCTTATAAAATTCTTGGTTTAAGGACGTGGACTCTTTCAAAATGCTTAGGCTGTGATAAAATAAATTTTAGATACTTTTGGGGAGAACCGAGCAAACAGACTAACAGAATATTTCACTTCCCCAAAAAACAAATAAGAAAAGTTCCTTCTTGGGCTATTAAATTACCTATCAAATACTTAGAGACATTGCAAGAAGTATATTTTGCAGTAAATGAAGAACTATTCTTATTATCTCTTATGGGTATAAGAACTCTACTTGACATTTATATTATTGCTAAAATAGGAGACATTGGAAGCTTTAAGCAGAAAATTGACAAGCTTGTAAGCGATGGAATAATAACATCAGCAAAAGCAAGTGTGTTAGAGACTACAATTGATGCTGGAAATGCAGCATCTCATAGAGGTTACAAACCCGAAAAAGAAACGTTGTTTCAAATTTTAGACATCGTTGAAAATTTATTACATTCGGAAATAGTTGATAGACAAATTAAACAAATAAAACAAAAGATACCAAGGAGAGAATAAAGTAAAATATTGTCGTCCCCGCAGAGTCACTTCGCATTAAATATTTTTGAAGTAAGAAGTAAATTTGTGCGAAGGACTCTGCGGGATAAGTTATGATCATTGACTTACATACACGATAAAATTATTTTGACTTTATGAGTGTCAGAAAACTTCACACCGAATTTAACACATTCTACTACTTCAAAAAGTTTTCCAACAATTCAGTAGCATTCGAAACGAGAGTTTGACAACGCTTTGGACGGATGTGTTTTCATTTATTTTCATTTCAACCCTCTCTCTTTTTTTATGAAATCACATTAATTAATTTATTTAATTATATTTTCATGAATCTTACTTTAACATTATTAACACAAATCCCACAGCTTTATGAAAACTTCATACTTTTTCTTACCCAAAGTTCTTTTACTAATAATACTCACACACCAAACGATATTCTCACAGGTAACTGTCACAGGCGCAAATTCCGGAAATGGAAATTACGCAAATCTCGCAGGCGCTTTTACAGCAATTAATGGCGGAGTGCAAACAAGCGCTAACATCAGCATCACCATTACTTCAAACATAAATGAAACTTTTGCAGTATTGAACAGCGGAGCATGGGCAGGAATAACTATAAATCCTGCCGGAAATATTACAGTCAACGGAAATGGCATTAGCGGCTTCCCGCTAATAGATCTTAACGGAGCTGACAGGGTAACTATTGACGGATTAAACTCCGGAGGTAATTCGCTGACGATTACTAACATTAATATGCTTCGTGTTAATCATACAAGCACTATCAGGTTCATAAACGATGCTTCAAACAATGTGCTGACACGCTGTACCATTCTTGGCATTAACGGACCAATAGCAGGCCAGTCAGGTGTGATAGAATTCGGCACAGGTGTAACTACAGGCAATGATAATAATTTAATTTCACATTGTGATATTGGTCCCGCAAATTTTAGTGCGCTTCCTGTTTCGGCAGTATTAATGTCAGGAACGGTCACACCTGCGGGCAGGGAAAACAGCGGTGATACAATTCGTGAATGTAACATTTATGATATTTTTTATCCGGCGTCATGCGCAGGAATTTATGTTTCGAGTGGAAATATTTCTATAACTATATCCGGCAATAAATTTTTTCAAACAGGCGTGAGAGCTCTTTCAAACACTACAAGCAACTATGGAATTTTCATAAATATTGTCGCAGGCACCGCGGGTAATTTTGTGATAAAAAATAATAAGATCGGGTATGCCAATTCGAATGATACAGGATTTTATAAAATGACTCTTAGCACCGGATCATTCTTTAAAGCAATTGCAGTGCAAGGCGCGACATCATCTCAAATAGACGGCAACATTATTGATGCGATTTCAATGAGCGGGAATTTCAGCGGTAATACATTTACGGGAATTGAGGTTGGCGGAGGCACTACCAATATCGGAACATTATCTCCAAATATCATCGGCAACCAAACCGATACAGGAAGAATTTCCATTGTTTCATCATCAGCATCCGAAAATATTACAGCTGCAATCAGGATATCTTCAGCTGCTGCTGTCTGCAGAAATAACCTGATCGGCGGTTTAAGATCATCCGGATCCGGTGCAGGCGGAGGAACAATCTTCGGCATTACTGCAACTTCAGGGTCACTTCTGACATTTGAATGCAAAGATAATACTGTCGGAGGAACAATATCAAATTCTATTCAGAGCAATAAATCCACAGGGACGGTTTCATCGGCTATTTTTTATACAAACTTAACCGGAACTGTAACCGGAAATTTGATCCGCAATATTTCTTCAGCCGGCAGTTCGGCCGCACTCAGGGGAATTTTTGCAGATGGGATCTCTTCAACTCAAATTGTTTCGCAAAATAAGATCAGAGCACTTGATGTAACTAATAATTCTTCTGCCACTGATGTTACAGGCATTCATTTCAGATGTACTTCTTCAAATACAGATAGCCGTGTCGAATCAAATCATGTTCGGCTTCTTTCCGGCTCGAGCGCGACCGGAAACATTATCGGGATCCTGACAACCGGAGGAAAAGCGACTTTCGATAATAATATGATTCAGCTTGGGATTAATTCAACCGGAGGAAATGTCGCGTCAGGATTAATATCGTGCTTTAGAGAAACCGGAGGAAGCAACAACATTTATTTCAATAGTTTTTATGTTGGCGGAACTGCTTCATCAGGTGCAGCTAATACATACACACTTTTCAGCACAGTTAGCGATTCTGTAAGAGGGTACGTGAATAATATTTTTTACAATGCGCGTTCTAACAGCGGCTCGACCGGTAAACATTATGCAATCAGCATTGGCGGCACAGGTGTCCTTCCGGCAGGTCTGACAATTGATGGTAATGTTTATTATTCGCCAGGCATTGGAGGATTTCTTGCAAGGTATAATTCAACCGATATTAGTTCACTTGCTGCACTTCTCTCATCCATTTGGCAAAATGGAAACAGCTTCTCTGACGATCCGAACTTCATTTCACCGAACAGTGCTGTTTCCGATTCCGCGCTTTACATTAACAGAAATTCACCAACTGTAATCGAATCGAACGGACTGACTGTTATACCTTCTGTTGACGTTGACATAAACGGGAACATTCGCGCAAACTTAACGCCTATAGATATCGGAGCTGAAGCAGGTGATTTTATTCCTTATTTAGTTAAAATAGAAGGAGCAGATTCTTTTTTTAATGGTTTATATAAAAATCTGGAGTCAGCTTGCAATATACTAAATCCGGCCCTTCATACCGGAAGAAATATTATCATTACAATTTCAGGAGATTTGACTGTAGATACAACAGTTTCACTCACCAACACTTCATGGAACAGTTTACTTATTAAGCCAGGCGGGCAGATAACAGTTTCCGGAAATATTGCAGGTTCCGGCGGATTAATTAATCTTAACGGAACTTTGAAAGTAACCATTGACGGACTTAATACCGGCGGTAACTCGCTTAGACTGTTTAACACTATGACAGACGGAAAAGCAATTACAATCACAGGGAATGCAACACAGAACAAGATAACGAACTGCACAATTTTGGGAAACAATTCAAATACAAATGCAGTGATTGAGATCGGCAATTCATCTCCGCCGAATTCAAATCAAAACAATACAATTTCATTTTGTAACATCGGACGTTATGATTCTCTCCAATTCCTTGCAAAAGCAATCGCTGTAAACAGCGGCTCAGCGGATACTATCAGCAATTGCGAAATTTCAAATTACAACAGTATGAACGCGAGCTCAGGCATATACTGTGCGCCGGGAACTTCAAACATTATTATTAAAGACAACAAACTGTTTCAGTCAACAGGCATATCAATCATACAACATTTTCCAATATGGATAAACTCATCTGCCGGAAATAATTTTTTAGTTTCAGGAAATATAATCGGTTATACTTCAGAATCCGGCACAGGTATTTATACAATGAGCGGACCTTTCGGTTCTTCCGTGAACATGATAAGATTTACTGCGGGAAACTCGGTAACATCAAACATTACCGGAAATACAATTGCCGGGATTTACTTTTCAAGTCCAATGCTCGAAGGTTCGTATGATAACGCTTTCAGAGGAATAGTCATAACTGCAGGTAAAGTGAATGTTACCGGAAATACAATCGGCAGCTTTAGCACAAACGGAAGCATTACAACAAACAATACGCTTGGATCAAATTTTGCTTCAACGATTGGAATAATAACTAACAGTCCGGAAGAGTGTACTGTAACTTCAAACAACATTGGCGGCATTAACTTAACCGGTGATCTGGGATCGGGAATGAGATTTTACGGTATAAGAAGTTTTACCGGCGCTGCAGATACATTCTTCTGTTCAAATAATATTATAGGTGGGCCGCTTGCAAATTCAATAAATAATTTTTGTCATAATGACAGGAGCATTGTTGCAGGTATCTATGATACAATGGCAGTTTCAGTTATCACGGGAAATGTGATAAGAAATCTTAACAATACTTCCGGATTCGGAACGGGACCTGTCTCATCTGTCAGCGGAATTGTTATAAATTCTCCGGCAAAGACTCATGCTGTTTCCGGAAATTCAATTTACAATTTAAGTGTATCTTCCCTTGTTCCTACTTTTCCCGGAACTATCAACGGAATGTTTTTCAACGGTAGTCCCGGGACAAATTTAATTTCAAAAAACTTTCTTCATACTTTTACCGGAGTTAAAACAAATGATGTTATTAACGGAATTGTTGCTGGGGGAGGGAATGCAGATTATGTGAATAATATGATCCGGCTTGGGATCGATACATCAGGCAACGGTAACAATGCTGGCGTTTCAATTACCGGTATTAATGAATTATCGGGAAGCAATAATTTTTATTTCAACAGCATTTACATTGGAGGAGCGCCAACTTCAGGCTCAACAAATACTTTTGCTTTTAACAGTTCGGTTACCGGGAATTCAAGAAGCTATCTCAATAACATTTTCTTAAATGTACGTTCAAACATAGGCTCAACCGGAAGCCACTATGCTGTAAAGGTTGGCGGTACTTCACAGGATCCTCCGGGATTGAATATTAATAACAATATATATCTTGCGATCGGAAGCGGCGGAAAGTTTGGATCATTTAACGGAAATAATATTTTGTCTTTATCAGAATGGAAGAATGTTGTCGGTCAGGATGAAAACAGTTTTGAAGATAACCCTCAGTTTATAAATCCTGCCGGCTCAACTTCAACTGTTGACCTTCACATAAATCCCGTAATTCCGACTGCAGTTGAATCAAACGGGATTTACATTCCATCGGTCGCTGATGATTTTGACGGAGATGTGCGAGCCGGCTTGTCTCCCGTTGACATCGGGGCTGATGCAGGTAATTTCACGAGTCTTACAAAGAGCCTTGCTTTGACAATGCTTATTCAGGGATTTTATAATCAAAGCACGAATAAATTGGTCAGGGATACAATAAGAGTTTATTTGAGAAATGCCAATAGTCCGTATGCGATTGTTGATTCGTCGAAAGGTTATCTTGATTCTACCGGAAAAGTTAATCTCGTTTTTTTGAATTCAGGCACGGGACCGTATTACATTCAGCCGACTCACAGAAATTCAATAGAGACATGGAGCAGTTTGCCCCAAGACTTTACTGCGTCAAATTTAAATTATGATTTTACTGATGCTACAGCAAAAGCATTTGGAGATAATATGATACAGGTTTACAACGCGCCTGTGAGATTTGCGATCTACGGTGGCGATCTGGATCAGGACGGCTTTGTGAATCTTTTTGACCTTACCGAGGCATATAACGCTTCAAACACATTTACATCAGGATACATCGTAACGGACGTAACGGGAGACAATGTAACCGACCTTTCTGATATGACGCTGATATATAATAATTCCAACGCGTTTGTGGAGAAAAAGAGACCGTAGTTCTAAAGCCGTTGTTTTACAAAGTTTTGGAAAAGATTGGACGACGAAAAAATCAGTCTTCAGGTCTGAAGATAAAACTATTCCTCTATGGTTTATCGTTGAAACACCCGGTGTTTATTATGAAAACCTGGCTTACTTCTTACTTCTTTTCTTTTATGTTCAAAGCCCCCGGCAGAGTCTCCGGCGCTCTTCCGGGACTCTGCCGGAGAACTATACTCGTTGTAATTGTTGTCGTCCCCGCAGAGTCATTCCGCAATTAGAACTATAAAGCAAGAGTAGAGTTCAAGAGGAAGACTCTGCGGGTGAAGGCGCTTCAACGCAGAGTCCTCCCGTGAAATTGTCAGGTCATTCGGAATGTAAGCAGGGAGTGACTCTGCGAAGACGACAAATAAACTTTTGTGAGGCTTGCTATTTTAAACATAAGGTCTGACGGGGGTTTAAACTTTCAACTTTCAACTTTTAACTTTTTACCGCCGTCGTTGGTGTTCCAAAAAGTTTGCTTGCTTAATTTAAAAGATAATTAAAACTGTGTGCAAACTTTTTGGTCACCAACGACAAAGACTCTTCCAAAGACAGAACCATTTCAGATTAGAATAGACTTTGACTTTTTAGATTTTAGGTATGACACTTAGAGATATATTGACGTGTAGTTTTGCTGTTAGTACCGACTTTCATTGACGTGTTCTGAACTCAGTAAAAATTTAAATCACAAATTAATCTCTTTCAACTTTCAACTTTCAACTTTTAACTTTTAACTCCCCAAAGTTTATCTTTCCTTTATATAGCTTATTCGCAACAAAGATTGTAAAAAGCGCAAGAGGGATCGCTGCTATCAAATCAATTACATAATGATATCTCAGATAAACGGTAGAAAAAATTAACAGTATTGAGTAAGGCAGATAAAAATAAAATGATTTCGATTTTATTTTATGTGAAAGATATGTAATGAGAATTACTATCAGCGTATGCCCGGAGGGAAACGCATCACGCTGTGCAAAGTCCTGAGGGTTTGGAACATTTGCGGGTATTGATTCACCAAGATCAATAACGTACCTGATCTTATCAGCTAAAAATATTCCCGACATTTCCAGATTGAGACTTTGAAAATCAAATAACGTGAATCTCGGACCGATCGCCGGAACAAGCAGATAGCCAATGAACGATAGATAAAATCCAAAGAAGACTACAAAGAAAGCATACTTTAGCTCTTCATACCTGTGCCATATATAAAGCTCCATTGCATAGACAAGCGGCATTATGTAAAAAAACCCGTAAGCAATCTGAAGAAATTCAACTGCATATGGATTGATGAATTGACTAAGGAATACTGCAGGGTCGGTTCCGAACAGCCATCTGTCTATCTTAATGAGATATTCATCATACAATACATTATGACTGCTTATCATTATCAGATAGATCTCTTTAAAACAAATCAGTATCATGAGTCCCGGATACCAGAATCTAAGAAATCTTGATAAAGATCTTTCCCTGTTCTCCGGATGAGGTTTCTTTTCATAGTGCGAAACAAAATATACAATGAGAAGACATAGAATTATATTTATAACAGGAATAATAAATCTTACAGGTCCGTCTATGAAAACCAAAGCCGTGACTGCAAGGAGAATTAAAAATATCTGATTGGTTACATCAGGTATTTCAAGATATCTTAGGTTCTCTTTTAAATTCTTTATCAATTATTTTTTAATATAATCTTTCTTCAATCTTACAAATCTTACAAATCTTACAAATCTTACAAATCTTATAAATCTTATAAATCTTATAAATCTTATAAATCTTACAAATCTTACAAATCACTTCAATGTGTGAGAAGGTATGTTGCAACAGTAAGAAAAATCGAAATGCCTATCACATCCTGAAAAGCCGTTTCAAAAGGTCCGGAAGTAATGGCAGGATCAAACCCGATCTTTTTCGAAATCATTGGTGTCAAAGTCCCGATTAATCCGGCAATATTTATTGATACGAACATGGATATTCCAACAGATAATCCGAACCTAACATTATCAGCATCCGAAATAAGTACACCTGAAACTCCTACAATAATTGCTAAAGCTGAGCCAACCAGCAAGTTAGTTTTAAATTGTCTTCCCAATGGTTCCCACCATCTGTTAAGGTTGACATTACCTGTATCGAGTCCTCTTACTACTATAGCTGCTGACTGCAAACCGGTATTTCCCGAAAGAGCGGAAATGATCGGCATGAAAGCCGCAAGCAGAATCACTTTTCCTAAAATAACATCGTGAGACTGAACTACGAACACCGCTATCATTTCAATAAATAAAGTAATTAACAGCCATGGCAGTCTTAGCTTTGCAATCTGAAAGGGAGATTTTTTTTCAAGCTCCTCCGCATCCGTTCCCGCCATGCGCGCAACATTTTCCGTGTATTCCTCTTCTATTACATCGACTACATCATCAATGCTTATTTTTCCGATGACTTTATTTTCTCCATCCACTACAGGCAAAGAAACCAGATCATAACTTTGAAATATCTTTGCGACTTCTTCCTGATCGGTATGAGCTTCGACTGAAATTACATCGGAATTCATGACATCCTTTATCAGCTTATCCGGATCCTTCAAAGCCATTATCAGTCTTTTCAAAGACATGATCCCGACAAGTTTATTTTCATTATCTACAACCCATACATTGTAGAACTGATCAACTTCCTCCGCCTTATCCTGTATTGTTTTTAAAGCTTCAGCAACTGTTAAATATTCATTAACCGCAATGTACTCTTTACCCATGATACCGCCGGCAGTATTCTCATCATAACTCAGGAGTTCGCGGACTTCATGATAATCTTCCTTGTCAATCTTATCTAAGTTTTCGAGAACTTCATCTTTCACATCACTGTCGAGTTCTGAAACGAAATCCGTCGCATCATCGGAATACATTTCACTTACAATATCCGAGATCTTTTTACCGCTTAACTTCTCAGTAATGTATTCCCGACGGTCATCATTTATTTCAAGTATGACTTCACTTGCAGTCTCATCCCCCAGCAAAGAAAAAAGATACAGAGCTTCCTCATCTTCTTTGAGATTATCAATGATGACAGCTATATCAAAATCATACAAGTCAGCCAATATATTTTTCAATGCAGCATCGGACTTCTCCTGGATGAGATCAGTGATGTCGTCAAGAAAATCTTTATCTACATCGAGAACAGACTTATTTTTTTTATCTTCAGCCAATGGGTTAATGCAAAGTGAAGTGATATTTAAAAAATGAGTTTCAAATTAATTATTAGTATAGGTTTAATCAATTCGATTAGAAGGATTCATAAGATTCGTAAGATTTATAAGATTTTTAAGATTTATAAGATTCGTAAGGTTCGTAATATTCATCTTAGCAATTTTATGAATCTTAAGAATCTTATGAATCTTATGAATCTTATGAATCTTATGAATCAAATGACATTAAAAATAAATTTTAAAATAAGTAAATTGTTAAAACAAAAATCGAAAATGGATAAGACCGAAATTGACCTAAGAAGAAATTTTAATTTTAACAAATCTAATGAATTACTTGAATCCGATATATCGTCTGACCCTTTTGAACAATTTAAGATTTGGTTTAATGAAGCTGTGAAATTGGATCCCGCTGAAGTTCATGCAAATGCAATGTCGCTCGCTACATGCAGCAAAGAAGGGAGACCATCCGTGAGGACAGTGTTGCTTAAGGAATTTGATAAAAGAGGATTTGTTTTTTTTACGAATTATTCCAGCAGGAAGGGAAACGAGCTTAAGGAAAATCCTTTTGCTTCACTTTTATTTTACTGGAAGGACCTGGAAAGGCAAATAAGAATTGAAGGAACAACAGAATTATTATCGATTCATGAATCAGAGAAATATTTTCACAGGAGACCTTTCGACAGTCAGATAGCAGCGCTGGCATCAAATCAGAGTTCAGTTATTGAAAACCGCGAAGAACTTATAGGTAAATTCGATGAACTGAAAGAGAAGTACGAAGGAGACATAGTTCCTCTTCCTGAATACTGGGGAGGTTACAGACTGATTCCTGAAAGGATCGAATTCTGGCAGGGAAGACAAAACCGGCTTCACGACAGGATCTTATATTCAAAGGAAGATGGTAACTGGATCATAGAAAGACTCGCCCCGTGAGATTTGAGATCTACGATTATCGGATTCTGGATTTTTGTGGTTTTGGATTTTAGATTTAATAAAAATATTCTGGGCTTTTTCAACCCTTGTTATATTATTAATAATTTTAATCTTACGGATTTTACAAACTTTACAAACTTTACAAACTTTACAAACTTTACAAACTTTACAAACTCTTTACAAACTCTTTACAAACTTTACAAACTCTTTACAAACTTTACAAACTCTTTTACAAACTTTACAAACTTTACAAACTTTACAAACTTTAAAAACTCTTTACAAACTTTACAAACTTTACAAACTTTACAAACTTAATGAACTTAATGAACTTAATGAACTTATTCCTTCTGAGCATTGTTTTTCTCTCCTGCTCGTCATCAGGTGAACAGCCGTCGGTTCCAAATGCTCCATTGACAAATACAAGGTGGGTACTTAAAACTCTTAATGATAAAGCAATTACTATTCCACAGGAAGGGAAAGATGTTTTTATTCTTTTTACTAATGAAGAAAACAAAGCTAACGGGAGCGGCGGGTGTAATAATTTTTTTACCACTTATTCTGTCACCGGGAAGAATCTTAAACTGGGACCGGTTGCATCTACAGAAATGTTCTGCGAAAACAGAATGGATACCGAATCAGCTTTTTTCAAGGCTCTGGAAAACACAGTTAAATACAGAATTAAAGGAAACACTTTATATCTGTCTGACTCTGTAAAAGTGATTGCAAAGCTGGAAGCATCGAGTTCAAAATAAAACTAATTCAAAATTGATTTCAAATATTCCGGTTTTTTTCTAGCTTTTGAATTTTGTTCAAACGCATAAGCAATTCCAATTAATACAGATTCAGTAAAAGCTCCTCCCATGAATGAAATCCCTACAGGTAAATTGTGAATCATTCCGCATGGAACTGTTATGTGCGGATACCCTGAAATTGCTGCAGGTGATGTAAAAAACATTCCTCCGTAATGATCACCGTATATCAGATCTATGCTGCAACCGGGTCCCATTGTCATGCATGAAATTGCATTAAGATTATTTTCCTTTAATGCAAGTGTTATTACTTCTCTGGAAGTTGATTGTATTCTGTTTAAAGCATCAATATACTCTTTACTTTCCAGACTTCCCTTCTCTTCCGAACTTTCCAAAATATCCTGCTTGAAAAAAGGCATTGCTGCAGATGAATTTTTGATATTGAACTCAATCACATCTTTCGATGATTTCACTTTAGCATTGGCATTTGCAAGGTAACGGTTGAGTCCGTCCTTGAACTCGTATTTCAAAACTAAAAACTCATCCTGACTTAATTCAGATATCTTATCATGAATTTCCACTTCAAAAATTTCAGCCCCGAGATCTTTCATCTTATTTACTGCATCAGAGAATATCAAATTAATTTTATCATTCCCCTGAAGCATCTTTTTCTCTACTCCGATTCTATTTCCCTGAAGTGCGTTCTTATCGAGAAACACAGTGTAATCAGTATATAAATGATTTACCGCTTTGCTTGTTGCAGGATCGACGGGATCAATACCGGACATTGCTCCGAGTAAAATAGCGGCATCCGTGACTGTTCTTGCCATCGGACCTGGAGTATCCTGTGAATGTGAAATCGGAATTATTCCTGACCTGCTAAGCAAACCAACTGTTGGCTTAATTCCGACTAATCCGTTCACCGATGAAGGACAAACTATCGAGCCGTCTGTTTCAGTTCCGACAGCTGCAGCACATAGATTTGCAGCAACTGCAGTTCCTGAACCCGAGCTCGACCCGCACGGATTACGCTCGAGTATGTAAGGACACTTTGTCTGCCCTCCCCTGCTACTCCATCCTGATGAAGAATATTCCGAACGGAAATTAGCCCATTCACTAAGATTGGTCTTTCCCAATATAACAGCTCCGGCTTCTCGCAGTTTTTTAATTATGAAAGCATCCTTTGAAGCAATGTTTCCTTTCATAGCTAACGCACCGGCGGTAGTCATCATCTTATCAGCCGTATCTATGTTGTCTTTAATCATAACAGGAATCCCGTGAAGAGGTCCTCTTACTTTTCCATCTTTTCTTTCATCGTCCATTTTCTTAGCAATCGAAATTGCATCCGGATTTATTTCAATAACTGAATTAAGAAACGGTCCGGCTTTATCGTAGTCCTGAATCCGCTTTAGATAAATTTCTGTAATGCTTACTGAGGAATGTCCTCCGTCTTTCATGTACTGCTGCAGTTCATCTATAGTGATCTCTTCAATGTCAATACTATCAGCTTTGAAATTTGGTTTATCATCTCCTGATTTTGAAGACAACATGTCAATAGCTTCAGGTTTCATTGCAGAAATTGCCAGACCGGCAATTGAAGTGTCTTTGATAAATTTTCTTCGGTTCATATTTTTTTTTACAAAAAAATTAAAGAAAATATATTTAAGAAAACAGATTTAAGTTATTCAAAAAAACTGATGTCTCTGACAGAACGCCAAAGAATTATATAGTCTGTTTTTCAAAAAATGCTTAAATCAATTTTTTCCCATCTTCCGAAAGGAATTATTCATTCGTCTTGACAGTTTGAAAACTGTTAAAAGGAAATATGAAGGACAGCCCTGAGCATAAATTTCAAAATCAAAACAAATACGTCTTATGAAATCAATTGCATGTTTTCTTTTATCAGTATTTTTTACAACCATATCTTTCGGCGCTCCGTCGACGATTGATAACCACATTAAGATTGATCAGTTCGGATACAGAACTACAGACAAAAAAATAGCAGTCATAAGCAATCCCATTACAGGCTATAACAACAGCAACCCGTTTACTCCCGGAAATAATTATCAGGTAAGAAGATGGAGTGATGATGGTATTGTATTTTCAGGAACGATTACACAATGGAACTCCGGTGCAACTCAGTCACAAAGCGGAGACAAAGCCTGGTGGTTTGACTTCTCCTCCTTCACAACTCCGGGCTCGTACTATGTTTTTGATGTAACGAACAACGTTGGCTCATACAAATTTGAAATCAATGATTTAATTTACTCAAATATTCTAAAGCAGGCAATGAGAGTTTTCTTTTACCAGAGATGCGGAATGCCCAAAGCTGCACCTTATGCTCAAACCGGATGGACGGATTCATCATGTCATGTCTATACAATGCAAGATCTTGACTGCAGGCTTTATAACAATACAAATCCATCCACTTCCAAAAATCTTTCCGGCGGATGGCATGATGCGGGAGATTATAATAAGTATGTTAATTTTGCTTTTGAACCTGTGATTGATCTGTTGCTTGCTTATAAAGAAAATCACTCTGCCTGGAATGGAAATTTTAACATACCCGAATCAGGCGACGGTATTCCCGATATCCTCAATGAAGTCAAATACGAACTCGACTGGCTTTTGAAAATGCAGAACACTGACGGATCTGTTTTAAGCATTGTGGGAGTCACAAACTTTGCAGAAGCAAGTCCTCCTTCGGCAGACATCAGTCCGCGTAGATATGGACCTGCATCAACTTCTGCTTCACTTTCAGCATCAGCAATGTTTGCACTGGGAGCTGTGGTATTTAACAGTATAGGTCAGACAGCTTATGCAACTGTATTGCAAACCGCTTCCGTCAATGCATGGAACTGGGCTGCTGCAAATCCTAATGTTACATTTTATAATTCCGGAAGCATTGGCGCGGGAGAACAGGAGGTTGATGATTACGGAAGATTCATTAGAAAAATGGCTTCAGCTGCTTTTCTTTATTCGCTTACCGGCAACAGCTCTTACAAAACTTATTTCGAAAACAATTACACTCAAATGCATTTGATTCAATGGACATTTGTTTATCCGTTCGAGAACACGGCTCAGAACAGCATGCTGTATTTCGCTTTTCTTAGCGGAACAACTCCGTCAGTTGCAACTGCAATTAAGAATGCTTACAGAACTTCCATGAACAGCAATACATTCGATAATCTTCCCGCTTACCTTGCTAAGACCGACGCTTACCGTTCACATCTTCCAAACCAAAACTTCACATGGGGAAGTAATACCACCAAAGGCAGAGCCGGAATCATGTTTACAAATATGCTTGTGTATAATCTCGACACAACTAATAATACAAATTATCGTGATGCTGCTTTAGGTTACTTAAATTATTTTCACGGAGTAAATCCTATTGCATTTACATATCTGACCAACATGAGCAGTTACGGTGCGGGAAATTCGGTTAATGAAATTTATCATGCATGGTTTAAAGACGGGAGTGTTTTATGGGACAGAGTCGGTACATCAACATATGGTCCGCCTCCGGGATTTGTTCCGGGCGGTCCTAATCCTTATTACAGTTTAGACGGATGCTGTCCGTCGGGATGCTCGCCTTATAATTCTCTTTGCAATCCTTCGCTTGTGACTCCCCCGTTCAGTCAGCCGATACAGAAATCATACAAAGACTGGAACACAAGCTGGCCTCAGAATTCATGGACAGTAACAGAGCCGGCAATTTATACTCAGGCATCATACGCACGGCTGCTGTCAAATTTTTTATCAGCATCTTCTCCTGCGCAGATCAAAGCGGTAATACAGGGATTTTATAATTCCGTTTCAAACAAAATGAATATGAAAGATACAGTCAGAGCCTATCTGAGAAATAATTCAGCTCCCTATGCGATAGCAGATTCCACAAAGACAGTTATAGATTCCGTTTCATTCACGGGTAATTTTCTTTTTTCAAAAGCAAATGCGGGCACTTATTATCTGGTGCTTACACACAGAAATTCAATTGAGACATGGAGCAAAGCAGGAGGTGAAGCATACAATCCGTCAGTACCCTTTAGCTTTAGTTTCAATGCAGATTCATCTAAGACATTCGGAAAGAATGTAATACGTGTTGATGAAAGCCCTTTGACTTATGCAATTTATAACGGTGAAGTAACAAGCGACGGAGCAGTTGATCTTGATGATATACTCGATGTATATAATGATGCATCTAATTTCTCAACCGGATATTTGAAATCGGATATTACGGGAAATCGTATAACAGACTTGTCTGATGTACTGATAACTTTTAATAATGCAGGTAACTTTGTAGGAGTTATTAAACCATGAGTTCAGGATTTTTTCTATCATAAATCATTCTTTTTTACCACAAAGACTCAAAGACACAAAGAAAGTGTTTTGAAAATAGAATTCTTTGAGTCTTTGTGACTCGTATGTTGCAAAAAAAGTTTTTTGAAAATGTTATTTAAAAGA
>CAYNTN010000043.1:0-32155 GCA_964399995.1 uncultured Ignavibacteriaceae bacterium | reverse complement strand
TGAAAAAACTAATATTACTAACGGCTTTGACATTCATCTCATTTAACATAAATGAAGAAGATCCTGTGAAAAAAAATCAGAATATAAATTCAGATAATCAGTCTGCATTTATAGATTCCAAGCAAATGGATGTAAATTCAATAAGAGCATGGTACAGAACTAACGGTAATTATAATCGCGATCCAAATACTGGTAATTCAGGATTTGAATGGCCGAAAGGAACTGGACTCTATACAAGATATGCATCCGGAATATGGCTCGGATGTGTATCGGAAAATGATACACTTACAGCGGTTGCTGAATATGATTATGATTATAAACCGGGATATGTTGATGATTCCGGAAATCCTCAGACAGATTCGACATATCGGATATATAATATCACTAAAAACGATTTCAACAGTTACGATTATTTACATTGGCCGGGAAATCAGGGAGCATATAGAACTTCAGAAAGTAAACCTTATCTTATAGGAGATCAGACAATGTTCCTCGTTTACACCGATGGGTTTCCCCACATTTCGAATTCTTCAAGCGACAGCTCTTTAAGAGCCCAGATTATTCAGACCAACTGGGCTTATAAACACACTGAATATAATCTTGGTTACCCGTTCGATCCTTTTGATAATACGATCTTTATGGAGTATCGAATTATTAATAGGAGTAATCAAACCTGGAATAATATGTGGGTTGGATTATGGACTGATGATGATATTGGTTACGCAACTGATGATAAGGTAGGATGCGATACAATTTTACATTTTGGATATACTTATAATTCAACAAATAATGACGGTTCGTATGGAGTAGCTCCACCGGCGGTTGGTTTAAAATTCATTAGAGGAAGTTATAAATATACAGGCGACATTAATGATACTGTAAAATATTTTCAGCCTTTCGGAAGTAATAAAATCATTAAAAAAATTGGATTCAAGAATCAGGGTATGACCGTGTTTAATTATTTCAATTATGGGTTCCCTGAACCTAATGAGCCTGCAAATAATGTTCAAACTTTCAGAGTTTTGAATGGCTTATGGAGATTTGGAAACAGGTGGGTTAGTCCGGTTAATAATGATACTACAACACTGGTTTATTCAGGCGACCCTGTAACCGGAACAGGTTGGCTATGTCCGGGAGAAACTGACCGGAAATATTTAATGAGTACCGGACCTTTCGTAAATGTAAATCCCGGAGATACGATCACAGTTATTGCCGCTCAGATCATTGCAAAAGGAACTTCCCATCTGAACAGCATTACACAGCTAAGAAATACTGCAAGGATAATTCAGAATTTTTATGATAATAATGCTGCTCCGCAAACAATTTCACCTTCACCGAAAATTACTTCCTATGCTCCGGGCAACGGAAAGATTTCACTCACATGGAATGACACCAATCAAAGCAATTCATTTAAGAATATTTTAACAGATGGGTTATATAAATTTCAGGGATATAATATTTATCAGATCAGAACTTACTCAAGCCAGCCTACAGCAAGTGATACTGTCCTGTTAAAAACTTTTGACATAAAAGACAATATTAAAAATATAGCTGACAGCATTTATCTGCCGCCGAATACGGGAGTATTTTACGGTATAGTTCAGAAAGGAAGTGACAACGGTATTACAAGATATTTTGAAATTGCTAAAGATACATTTACAAACAAAGGTTTTACAAACGGGACTGAGTATAAGTTTGCTGTGACTTCATATTACTATGATCCGACAGGAGGGCTCTATACTTATCCGAAAGTAAATCAATCACCGAAAACAAATATAATAAGAGTTGTCCCGCAGAATATAACTCCGGGAATACAGGTCAGCTATGAACTTGGAGATACTATTTATACTGATCAGATAGATCTGGCTGTAATGCCAATCATTTATGACCCGTTGAAATTAGTCAATGCAAAGTATACATCCACTTTCGGTGGAACTAATGCAAACCCGAACTGGACAGTAACAAAAACATTTAACGGTACAACTTCCATACTATTTGAGAATGTATATAACTTTTCCGGTACGCAGGATTCAGTAAGAAAAGCTGACGGACTTTTATTTAATCATCAGCTGATGAAGGATTCGGGATTAGCTCATGATCCGGGTGATCTATCTTATATGTACTATAACTGGATTGATAAGGATACAAGACAAAGATGCTGGAAATATGAGCCCGCAGGACGCGAATGGTTTACGGCTCCGGATACTACGGCAATTCAGGCAGCTGCTTCAGCAGTACGCAAACTGATAAGAGTTCAATTTCAGAGTAAAAGTCTAGGAATGAGTTATCCGACTTCCAGCACTTTCAGGAACTCAACTACAAGGATTAAAGCACAAGGTCAGTCATTTCTTCCGAATGCTCCTAACAGCCCGATTTTAACAGGAGGACCGCTTCGAAAAATTAAATTTGTATTTGGTCATAATCAAAAAGCTTACCGATTTTCTCCTACATCGGGAAATGTGCTAAGGACTGATACAGCTTTAAATATCACGCCTTATGCGGATATGACTGACATTCCTTTCAGTGTATTTGCCGTTGATGAACTCGATTCATCAAACGGAAATCCAAGGCAGCTGAATGTTGCATTCATAGACGCAGATGCAGACGGCATATGGAATCCCGATACAACTGCTTTGGCAAAATTTCAATACACTTATATTTTTGCTTCGGCATATGATTCCATTCCGAACTCTGCATACACATCAAAAAATTTAGGACAAGGAGGTGGCGTTACAGGGTTTTCTTCAACAGATATAATGTATGCCTGGCTTCCGCGTCTAAAAAATGTTAACGGAGTTCCGGCTCAATGGAATACAGGTGATGTGCTGACAGTTACTCCGTACAGGATCACGCGTCCTGACTTCGTTCCGGGATATCCTGTTAAATACAGCTGGGAAGTCAAAGGAACTGAGTTTGGAAATAAACAGCTGGCGTCTTCTGAAGTAAACAGCATAAATGTTTTCCCGAATCCATATTACGGTTTGTCTGATCTTGAATACAATGACGAAGGCGCGAGATTTATTTATGTGTCCCATCTCCCGCAGGTATGTAATATTTATTTTTACACACTTGACGGAATTTTAGTAAAAAGCATAACGCGCAATCAGAGTGATCCTAATAATTCTTTAGAGAAGTGGGATTTGAAGAACGAAAGCGGGAATAATATAGCGAGCGGGATGTATCTGGTGTATGTGGATTGTAAAGAGCTGGGGACGAAGACGTTGAAGATAGCGGTGTTTACGCGTTAGAGAGCTATGAGATATGAGGTATGAGATATGAGGTATGAGATATGAGGTATGAGATATGAGATATGAGATAAGAAGCCTGGATGTGAACCATTAACATTTCACGATTGACGATTGACGATTGACGATTCACTATTGACTATTGACTGAAATGAAAAAACTAATATTACTAACGGCTTTGACATTCATCTCATTTAACATAAATGATGAGGATCCTATGAGAAAAAATAAGAATATCGAAACGGATAATTCTGTTTTTGTTGATTCTAAGAAAATGGATGCGAATTCCATCAGCACATGGTACCGGACAAACGGGAGTTATAATCGGGATCCCTTTACCGGTAATAGTGGATTTGAATGGCCGAAAGGAACAGGAATGACTGCAAGGTATGCCTCAGGAATCTGGATCGGATGTGTTTCCGGAGATGATACACTGACGGCAATGGCTGAGTATGATTATGATTTTAAACCGGGATATATTGATAACTTTGGAAATCCTCAGACTGATTCGACTTACAGAATATATGTAATAAATAAAAATCAGATTAACAGTTATGACTATTTACACTGGCCCGTAAATCAGGGAGTGTACAAAACCTCAGACGGTAAACCATATCTCATGGGAGATCAGACAATGTTCTATGTTTATACCGATGGATTTCCTCACAGCGCAAGCGCTTCAAGTGACAGCTCTTTGAAAGTTCAGATTCTTCAGACTAACTGGGCATACAATCCTTTCCAACATGAAGAGCAGACTTTTTTAAATGGATCACCTTTGAGTAATACAATTTTTATGGAGTACCGAATAATAAACCGGAGCAATCAGACATGGAATAACATGGGGGTGGGATTATGGACGGACGATGATCTCGGAACCGCTACAGATGATAAAGTCGGATGTGATACAAATGCAGGCATAGCTTTTACATATAACTCTTCAAATATTGACGGCATATACGGCACAGCACCACCTGCTGTCGGTTTGAAATTTATTAAAGGAGGAATGAAATATACCGGAAACATTAATGACACAGTGAAATATTGCAGCCCGCCGGGAAGTAATAATCTGATTATTAAAACCGGGTATATAGATTTAGGAATGGCAGTATTTAATATGTATAACGGAACGTCGCCGCAACCATCTGATCCAAGGTCTAATATTGAAACATTCAGAGTATTGAAAGGACTTTGGAGAGAAGGACAGCATTGGGTAAATCCTGCTAACGGAGATACTACACTGACACCATATTCGGGAGATCCTGTTACCAATTCGGGATGGATTAATCCGGGTGAAACCGACAGAAGATTCTTAACAAGTACCGGTCCTGTGACTTTAAATCCGGGAGATACTATGCTAATCATAGCTGCACAAATGATCGCAAGAGGCTCGAGTCATTTGAACAGCATCACACAGTTAAGGAGAACATCTAAGTTAGTTCAGAAATATTATGACAATAATTTTAAAAATCCTCAAAAAGCAATTTCACCTGTAGTGACTTCCTATGCTCCGGGAAACGGAAAAATTTATTTATCGATCAGCGACACTGCTGAAAAGATTTCAATACCGAATACATTCTCCGATGGAACATATTATTTTCAGGGGTATAATATTTATCAGATAAGGACTTTCACATATAATCCGGTTGAATCGGATACAGTTCTTATAAAAACTTTTGATATTGCTGACGGCATCAAAGATATCCGGGACAGTGTTTATTTGAATCAATATGAGGGAATAGTATATGGTGTTGTGCAAAGAGGAAGTGACAATGGAATTTCGAGATATGTTACCATTGACAAAGATACAATAAGCAACAAAGGATTTATTAACGGAACTGAATATAAATTCATTGTCACTTCTTATTATTATGATTCGCTTGGAAGCATATACACTTATCCGAAATTAAATGAATCTTCGAAATCAAAAATAATAAGAGTTGTTCCGCAGAGTATAACATCCGGAACAAGCATCAGTTATGAAATGGGAGATACAATATTGACGGATCAAAGCGATCTGGGTGTAATTCCGATTGTGATTGATCCGCTTAAGCTTGTCAATGCACGATATACTTCATCTTTCGGCGGAACAAATGCAAATCCAAACTGGACATTAATTAAAACTTTTAACGGAACGACTTCAATACTATTTGAAAATATTTATAATTTTACCGGAACTCAGGACTCCTTGAGAAAAGCTGACGGACTATTGTTGAATCATATGTACATAGGCGACTCAGGAGTTGTTAAAGATCCGAAGGACGCACTTGCTAATTACATTTATAACAAGAGATCATATTCTCTTCACGGAGCATGGGCTTATGAGCCTGGAGGGAAAGAATGGTTTACTGCTCCTGATACAACGGCTATACAGAATGCTGCGACAACTAATCGTAAGCTGATAAAGCAGCAATTTCAAAGCAGGAGTCTGGGAATGAGTTATCCGACTTCAGGAACTTTCAGAAATCTGACTACGAGAATAAAAGCAAATGGTCAAATGTTTCAGCCGGTTGCTGCAAATAATCCTATTTTAACCGGCGGTCCTTTGAGAAAAATTAAAATTGTTTTCGGCCAAAATCAAAAAGCTTACAGATATAAACCTGCTTCCGGAAATGTTTTGCTGACTGATACTAATTTAGCTAACACTCCTTATGCCGATATGATCAGTATTCCGTTTTCTGTATTTGCTGTTGATGCACTGGACTCAACCAATGCAGTACCGAGACAACTTAATATTGCATTCATTGATGCTGATAATGATGGTACATGGAATCCGGATACAACTGCTTTATCAAGATTTCAATACACATATATATTGGCTTCGACTTATGATTCCATTCCTCATGTTGCATATACCGGAAAGAATTTAGGAATAAACGGAGGATTCAGCGGGTTTTCTACAACTGATATTATGTATGCCTGGCTTCCGCGAGTGAAAAATGTGAATGGAATTCCCGCGCAATGGACGGCAGGTGATGTGCTGACAGTTTCTCCGTACAGGATCACGCGTCCTGACTTCGTTCCGGGATATCCTGTGAAATACAATTGGGAAGTGAAAGGGACTGAGTTTGGAAATAAGCAGCTTGCTTCATCTGAAGTCAACAGCATAAATGTTTTTCCGAATCCTTATTACGGTTTGTCTGATCTTGAATACAATGATGAAGGCGCGAGATTCATTTATATCTCTCACCTGCCGCAAGTGTGCAATATTTATTTTTATACACTTGACGGAATTTTAGTAAAAAGTATAAACAGAAATCAGAGTGATCCAAATAATTCTTTAGAGAAGTGGGATTTGAAGAACGAAAGCGGGAATAATGTAGCCAGCGGTATGTATCTTGTGTATGTGGATTGTAAGGAGCTGGGGACGAAGACGCTTAAAATTGCCGTGTTTACGCGTTAGAGAGCTATGAGCTATGAGATATGAGATATGAGATATGAGATACGAAGCCTGGATGTGAACCATTAACATTTCACGTTTGACGATTGACGATTGACGATTCACGATTGACGAATAACGATTCTAAAATTTTCAAAACTAAAAAGGTACAGCCATGAAAACGCCGAAACTTTTTATCCCGATGATGTTAACATTTGTTTTGTTAACATTTAGTTTCAGATCAGACATTAATCTGATTTTATCATACAAGAAAATTGATGGTAATAGTGTTACAACATATTTTCAGAATAACGGGTCATTCAACAGAAACTTTGAAAACGGCAATTCGGGATTTGAGTGGCCAGCGGGGTCAGGTAAATTTCTCAGATACAGTTCGAACATTGTAATCGGCGCTGTTGTGGGGCTGGATACATTAATATCCTCCGAAGGTGAATTTCAGCCGGGTTATATTGACAACAACGGAAATCCTCAGGGCCGTGAAGATCCGGCTTACAGAGTTTATAAAATTATTAAGGGAGATTCTCTGAGTGAAGATTATTTAAACTGGCCTGCTTCACAGGGAGCTTATGTCAAAAAAAACGGTAAGCCTTTTTTGATCGGTGAACAGAATTTATTCTCATCTTACACAGACGGATACCCGGATGTTCACGTTATATCAGCTGCTCCTTTACAAGCGCAGATACTTGAAACTGACTGGGTTTTTGATCTTTACGGTCCATTGGGAACAGCGGTATTCTCCGAATTCAGAATTATTAACAGAAGCAATAATACCTGGAATGATTTTTATTTCGGAATTTTAACGGATGATGATAACGGAGATGCATATGATGATAATGTATGTTGTGATAGTATTTTAAACATCGGTTACACTTATAATTCAACCAATAATGACGGTATATATGGTGTAGCTCCGCCTGCTGTTTCATTAAATGTACTGTCGGGAATTAAGCAATTCACAGGGAGCAATGAAGATTCTGTTGTATATTACAGACCAGTAACATCAAATAACAAAATTTTAAAGAGAGGGTTTAAGGATGTTTATCTGAGTTCATTCAATCCGTTTCTGACCGGAGATCCTGTCATTGGAACGCCTGTTAACTACAGGGAATACTATAATGTATTAAGCGGATTTAAAAAAGATGGCAGCAACTGGATTAATACCTTTAATAACTCCCCTACAAAATTTCCGTGTGAAAATTTTGGAGCGGGAGATTATAAATTTCTGATAAGTTCAGGTCCGGCGAATGTAAACCCCGGTGATACTCAGACTGTGATAATTGCACAGCTCGCGGCAAGGGGCTCAAGTAACTTAGGAAGTATAACCTCTTTGAAATCCGGTTCGGGTTTGCTCACAAATAATTATGAAAATAATTTTTATACTGTTTCAGAGAATGAACAACCTGCTGTTGTAAATCTGCCTTACAACTATAGACTTTATCAGAATTATCCTAATCCTTTTAATCCGGGCACCAAAATAAAATACAGTCTTCCCGTTTCTTCAAATGTTAAATTAGTAGTTTATGACATCAGCGGAAAAGAAGTAAAGGTGCTTGTGCATCAATTACAGGAGGCAGGAGATAAAGAAGCTGTATTTGACGGAAGCGGTCTGGCAAGCGGAATATATTTTTACAAACTGTATGTAAATAATTTGTCTGCAGTATTGAAAATGATTTTGAGTAAGTAATTTGAAGACGTCAAACGTCAGATGTCAAACATGAGACGCTAGACGATTCAACATTCACGTTTCACGAATCCGTCTGACATTTGACGTTTGACATTTGACCATTGACTGATTGACGGAAAACGAGTTTTAGATAAAAGGAAGAAAAGAAACAAACGCGGGGTATTAAAAGCTGCATGTGGTCAGCTAACTTAATATTCTGCAAACCATAAAAGAAGTCATTGGTGAGGGTCGGTGACTTCTTTTTTTTTGTGAGACGTCAAATGTCAAACGTCAAATGTCAAAGGTCAAATGTCAAATGTCAAAGGTCAAAATGTCAAACGAATAAAATTGACCTATGACAAATCACGATTTTTTACAATTCACGTTTGACGTCTTGCGTTTACGTCTGACGTCTGACGTTTGACGTCTGACGTTTGACATTTGACGTTTGACGGGATTCACGTGTATTTAAAAATTATTTTTATTAAATTATTTAAACCCTCAACTTTAAACAGTGTAAGCAAATTCTAAAAATTCTAACTTAATCTGAAAGGAGTATTTATGAAAAAGGTAACTTTACTAATTTTATTACTTATCATTAATTCTTCATTGAATGCTCAGATGCCTCCGCCCCCGATGCTTAATCCGGGCGAAACCTGGACAAATCTTTATTCAGTTTCATATGATTATCAGACAAACGGAAGCATCCGGTATTTAGTACAGGATCCCGCAAGTTCGAACAATCTTTGTGCAATACTAATGGCACAGCAGGATTCGAACAGTGCCGCAGGGGTAGGCAGATATATTTATTATGCTTATTCTGATGATAACGGGGCTACATGGGCGCCGAATGTGCTCGATGCGTCTTTTAGCTGGGGATTTCCTTGTATGTCACTGAGCAACGGGCTTCCGACAATAGCTGCTCATAGATTCAATGTGCTTACAAATGTTTACAGAGATGTCATATTCGGCGGATTCTCTTTTACAAATGTAGGTATTATGCCGACTAACATTATTCCTGCATGGCCTCATGTAACCGGAACCGAAAACGGTAACATTGTGGAAGTTGCCTCGACAAATGACGGTGCTTCTTTCGGAGGTTACTACACTACATACAACGGATCAGCATGGAGCCAGTGGTCTCCGCTCCCTTTAATCGGCGGTCCTTCCGGGAATTATGCGATCGAGTCAGGTACAAACGGCACAGTCGGGATTTTCGGAACCGATTATTCAGGGTCAGGTGCTTTGTACTATTATAAATCAACTGACAACGGATTAACATTCGATAACGGCACCATGATTTTTAACTATTTAATTGAAGGGGGAGATACTCTTTTTGCAAATATTGCCGGCGGTTTTCAGGCTGCATATAATCTTGATGAACCTCATCTGGTTTTTGCTGCATACAATATTACTTCAACGATTTTTCCAAATGCAAATACGGTTGAATACGTGAAACCGAAAATTCTTCACTGGTCACCTTCTACCGGAGTTTCACAGGTTGCAGGGAAGTTTAATATCCCGAATCTTACCGATACAATTACTACAGCTTTGATGGCTCCGGTCGGTCAGCCTTCCTTAAGCCGGACAAACAGTGGAACGTTTATTTGCTCATTCACAACTTTTGTCAGGGGAAACACGCAGGTTGTTGAAAACGGTGATGTTTTAAATGCAGGTGAAATTTTTGTTACCAAATCCACAAACAACGGAATCTCCTGGTCGTCACCGATTAATATTACAAATACACCCGCAGTTGAAGAAAAGCATTCTTCACTTTTAAGCAAAGCTTCAAGTGATTCATTGAAAATATATTATCTGCGTGATATGAGAGCAGGCGGCTGGGTAAATGTTGCAGCATGGGGTAAAGCGCCTGTGTATGGAATTTACCAGAGCAGACAGTTTCCGGTCGGCATAAATCAGATCAATTCAATTGCCGAATCTTATGAACTTCAGCAAAATTATCCTAATCCGTTTAATCCTTCAACAACCATAAAATTCAGCTTGAGAAGATCCGAATTCGCTTCTCTTGTTGTATATGATGCATTGGGAAAAGAGATTACGAGACTGGTAAATCAAAGTTTAACTTCGGGAAGTTATGAATATGAATTTAACGCAGACAAGTTTGGATTATCGAGCGGAATGTATTTTTATAAATTAACTGCCGGAGATTTTTCGGAGGTTAAGCAGATGATGCTGATCAAGTAACAATGAGCAATGATTAATGAGTAATGAGCAATGAACAATGAGCAATGATTAATGAGTAATTAGCAATGAGCAATGAGTAATGAACAATGAGCAATTAGTAATAAGTAATTTGTAATGTTATAAAGCATGAATTAACAATAAACTAAAAGCTATAAATTAATTTTTATAGCTTTTTTTGCTTTTAAAAGAAAAAACAGGAAAAGACAATACAAATTTGTTAGGTTTTTTTTAGGATTGGTTTTATTTTTATAAAAAAATTATTGTTTTATTAATTTTTTAATATAAAGGAGTGGAAAATGAAAAAATTATTCATGTTTTTTGGAATTTTAGTTTTATCAGCACTTTTTGTATTTCAAAATAATAATGTGACAGCACAAACTAATCCTGAGGATCCCCGCTTTGTTATGGTAGCCAAGAATTTTAGAACAACAAATCCCAGCAGCAATGTAAGAGACAGTATTGCGCGATTTGAAATATGGATGCAGCAAATAAATCAGGGTGAACCGGGTGTGAACGATTTTGAATACGCTGCAGCACAGTTTACCTGGTATTATAACAGAAATATCCAGCGTCCCGGTTCTGATTTATTTCTGAGTTTATTTGGTCCGGGATGTGAATTACCACCGTCACTCCGGCCGCCTTCGTTTCAGGTGGATTCGGTCAATGGGTATTTGAAAATGTCCGGCAATCTCCCAAATTCTTTACAAAACTTTTTTATTAGCGGTATTTATCCGGGAACAAGAATTCTTACAGCACAGATCAGAACCAGTGCAAATTTTTTTCCCGATGAATATATTAATTTAAGGTTTAAACTTGGTGCGACACCTAATACTTTTGTAGCATACTTCCTCCCTTATCCGGACTCAGTTGACAGTGAACAATTTCCGTCTCAGTTTGCAGTAGCTTTGATGGATACTATTAATCCTCCTAATAATCCTGTTTACAGTGTAGAATGTGTGTTCCCCAATTGTATATTTTATCCTGTAGAGATGGCGAGTTTCGTTTCAAATGTTATTAAAAACAACGTAACTTTAAACTGGTCAACCACTATGGAAATAAATAATCAGGGATTTGATATTGAACGGCAAGACGCGAGAAGTGAGACGCAAGACGTCTGGACTAAAGCAGGTTATGTTTCAGGTAACGGTAACACGACGGAAACGAAAAATTATAGCTTCTCTGAAAGATTAAGCACAGGACATTACAAATACAGGTTAAAACAGATTGATTTCAACGGAGGAGTAAATTTTCATCCCTTACAAAATGATGTTGTAGTCGGGATTCCAACTGTTTATTCCATTTCACAAAATTATCCTAATCCCTTTAATCCGACAACTAAGATTGACTTTGAATTACCTTATGACGGAAAGATAAGTATTCTGCTTTATGATATTTCAGGAAGGGAAGTCGGGAAGTTAGTGAATGAGGTCATGACAGCTGGTTATCACACTATTCAATTCAACGGCTCGAACTTATCGAGCGGGATGTATTTCTACAGGATAACTGCAAACGGCGGAGGTCAGAATTTTATTGCATCTAAGAAGCTTATACTAATTAAGTAGAAGGTATTGGGCATAAGTGTGGCACACTTTGTCCCTAAAGTGCGCCACACTTACAAACCTTTAACTCACTACCCGTTAAACTCATAACCCACAACAACTCATACCTCATACCTCATACCTCATACCTCATACCTCATACCTCATACCTCATACCTCAATACCATTCTGAATTGAATCACACAGTTCAATAACCTATTTTTGTTCATTCACAAAATTTAAAATCAATATATATGAAAATAGGTGTTCCAAAAGAAATTAAAACCAATGAGAACCGGGTTGCATTGACTCCTATTGGTGCTGAAGTTTTGAAAAGAAACGGTCATAAGATATTTGTAGAAACAAATGCAGGAGTCGGAAGCGGATTCAGCGATACTGATTATAAAAAGGTTGGAGCGGAAATTCTGAAAACTCCGAAACAGATATTTGATACAGCCGATATGATAATGAAAGTAAAAGAACCGATCAAATCTGAATATAACCTTATAAGGAACGGACAAGTTGTATTTACTTATTTTCATTTTGCATCTTCAAAAGATCTTACGCTTGCAATGATGAAGAACAAATGTATAGCAATCGCTTATGAGACAGTTCAGAAATCCGACGGTTCTTTGCCGTTGCTTATTCCTATGAGTGAAGTTGCCGGAAGAATGGCTCCTCAGGAAGGAGCGAAGTATCTTGAAAGAACAATGGGCGGAAGAGGTGTTCTTTTGGGTGGTGTACCCGGAACTGAGCCGGCTGAAGTAGTTGTACTCGGAGGAGGAATTGTTGGAACCAACGCTGCAAAGATCGCGGCAGGATTCGGTGCAAAGGTGACAATCATGGACAACAACTTATACAGGCTCAGATATCTCGATGATGTAATGCCGAGAAACATAACAACAATGATGAGCAATCCATATAATATAAGGGAAAAAATTCAGAATGCTGATCTTGTAATAGGTGCTGTATTAATTGCCGGCGCTAAAGCTCCGAAATTAATTACAAAACCTATGCTTAAGCTTATGAAACCGGGTTCGGTTGTAGTTGATGTTTCCGTTGATCAGGGCGGATGTATAGAAACCTGCAAGCCTACCACTCACGAAAATCCAACTTATGTAATTGACGGTGTAGTTCATTACTGCGTTGCGAATATGCCGGGGGCTGTTCCGTTCACATCTACAATTGCTTTGACAAATTCGACACTGCCATACGCAGTCGAACTTGCTAATAAAGGCTGGCATAAAGCATGTTTCGAAAATGAAGAATTGAAATTAGGTTTGAATATGATAGAAGGTGAGATAGTGTATAAAGGAGTTGCTGATGCTTTCGGGTATAATTATTCAAATGTTGATGAAGTGATGTAATTCAGTTACGAGTTACGAATTACGAGTTGCGAGTTGCAAATAAAAAATATTATGCCGGACTTTACTTTTTATGGGTCCGGCATTTTTTTGTCGATTGTCAATGGTGATTTGTCAATCGTAAATAATCCAATCGTCAGTCCTGAAACATATTCATTAATCAATAATTCTGCATTTTAAAATTCCGCAGTAATTTCCTTTCAATTACATTGTTCATTAAACATTAATCAACTGAAATGAAATAAATAACTTTCACAAACTGCCAAAAAAATGTTTGCTTTTTATCCAATGTTTTTTTGAAATTGAAAACAATTTTGACATGCTCTGATTTATGCTATGGTAAATTGTAATAATTTCCAATGGTCATTAAAAAAGAAACCGATGCTATTAGTGAGAGTTGACATACAGCAGTTAGCAATTGACGTTAATGCGAAAGGACAGAGTTTAAATCGAAATAATATTTGAAGTGAAAGAAAAGATAACAATGATGGAAAGATAAGTGATAAGGACAGTTATGGAAATGATCCGCATCCAACGAACGATAAAAAGTACTGAATTCGACTTTTGATTATATATATATATATGAAGCTCCTCTGATTGAGGAGCTTTTTGTTTTATAAGTTCTAAGATAATTATCAAACTAAAATCGAACTAAATACTGAAATGCTCTTATCTAAATCCACCGGCACCCCATCCGGATAATGCATCAAAACAAAGCTGAGTGGAAGTTCTCTACACCAAATAAAAAAAAATGTTCATTTTGAGTTGATAAACAGAAGTGCATGACAAAGGTAAAATAATTTGATAATAAAAGTAAAATGATTTAATTTATTACAAATAAATTATACCCATGAGAACTTATACAAAAATAGTTTTCTTTTCATTTCTGCAATTCACACTATTTATATTTCATACATACATCATAAAAGCACAGCTTGTTTCGGATTTTAAAGTGAATGATGATACGACTTCTAACTCTCAGCTTGTAGGAAAAGTCGGTATTGATAGCTCAGGTAATTATGTGATCGTTTGGCAAGATCAAAGATATATTGCGCCAACTGTTTTTGTGCAAAGATTTAATTTCTTAAATCAACCACAAGGAGAGAATTTCAAGGTAAATCCCAATATAGATACATCTCATACCCCCTGCATAAATGTAAACGATAATGGAAATTTTGTAATAGCTTGGACGGACAGAGGTAAAATAGTAACAAGATTGTTTGATAGTAAAGGAATTCCTAAAACTGGAATTGTGCTTGTCAGTGATTCGAATTATTCAAATACTATACCGAAAATTGATTCAGATAAAAATAACAATTTTATTATTGCATGGGAAAATTATTTTCCTTCATTTGGTGAATCGATACTCTTCCAAAGATTTACATCAACTGGTAATAAACTTGGTACGAATCAAAATGTATCTGATATTGGAATAAATTCAAGAAAAAGTTATCCGGGTCTTACAGTAAGACAGGACGGTAGTTTCATCATTTGCTGGCAGGATAATAGAATAGAACCAAGCACATATGAAATTTTCATGCAAATGTATGATTCAAGCGGAAATAAAATTGGAAATAATGTAAGAGTAAACGAAGTAACTACTGATACACAGGATTATCCAAAAATATGCTCTGACACATCAGGTAATTTTGTTGTAGCATGGGATGACTTTAGATTTTTCCCGAATGTTTTATCTGTTTGTCAGTTTTACAATAGTTTAGGTCAAAAGATTGGAAATAATTTCTTGTTTGCACAAAATACAGTAGCTCCTGTTTTCAGCTCCAGAGAAAATGGGGATATAGCCGCAGGAATTTATGATGGCTCGAATCCTGCTATGCAAAGAATTAAAAGCGACAGAACTTTGTGGGGAAACAGTTTTATTATATCCAATCAAGCTCTTTCATCAACAAAATATATTACAGACATACAAATTTATGAAGATAGAGTTGTAAATATTTGGCAGGATAACAGGAATGGCAATTTTGATATTTATTGTAATATAAGATCATATAATAATCCGGACACGATAGTTAGTGTAAGTCAGATTTCAT
Organism: uncultured Ignavibacteriaceae bacterium; assembly: GCA_964399995.1. GTDB lineage: Bacteria > Bacteroidota > Ignavibacteria > Tepidaquicellales > Tepidaquicellaceae > JAGPCH01. Next base: position 16,692 of record CAYNTN010000043.1, on the reverse strand, counting down.
CAGTTATACCACAAGATTGTAAATTATTTCAGAATTATCCTAATCCATTTAATCCTGTTACAAAAATTCCTTTTCAGATTAATAAAACAAGTCATGTAGAGTTAAAAATATTTGATAATCTGGGACGGGAAATCAGATCTCTTTTAAATAAGAAACTGCAGCCCGGTATTTATGAAACAGAGTTTGATTCTAAGGATTTACCCAGTGGCGTGTACTATTATAAAATGATATCGGAGAACTTTTATGAATCAAAAAGAATGATAATTGTAAAATAAGTCACTTATTTTTTCAAATTTTTTAAAGGAGAAATTGAGATGAAAAAAATTATTTACTTTGCTTTCTATTTTTTACTTTTTACAAAACAGCAAGTATCAATAGCTCAATCAAAGTGTGAAGTAGAAGTAAGCCCATCTGAAGTATCCCCCGCCTATTTGGAAGGTGATTGGCAAAACACAAAAACAATTTCAGTTGCAGTACTATTTGTCGATTTTCCGGATGGGAGAATCAATGGAGTAGATCAACCTTATTTCACATATCAGTTATCTCAAATAAATGATACCGATGCAGCAGCAGAGGTTGGAACAAAAGTCATTGGTGGAGATACAGTCCCGGTTTGTGCTAAATATACATATTTCGACAGATGGAATATGTATTTTGATTCAGTTGGAAATTTTAATTCAACTGCACATCCTGACTGGGATTCTCATAAAGATTCTGCATGGGGAAGTTTTAAAGAATATTGGAAAGAAGCCTCAGATGGTAAATTAAGAATTCAATCTGCTTTGATTAGACCTTCTGCAACAGGAGATTCCAGGTTCAAGACAGGGATAATAAATAACTATACTGAAATCGAAACAGGGAAATACATTATTAAGAGTATTCGCTTAAGAAAGAATAAATATATGCGACCTAATAATTCCTATGGATATTATAATGGTTATCCCTACACTACCGGACAGGGTGAAACATTTATTACTATAGGAACTGATGCTTTGGAGATATTGGATTCATTGAGGAACCATAATCCAAATGAATATCCTTTTGATCATAGAGCGTTTATGCAAACGGGAGGTAAAATAATTGTTGTCTTTGCGGGTGGTGCAAATGGAGTCGGTGGGGCTACAAGTTTTACACATAATTTTATGGTTGTAAGGGGCAGAGGGGATCCGTTAGTCAATATGCAAGATTTATTGGATCCTGATATTAACTTATTGAAAAGTTCCAGAATGGATGGGATAGCTATTTCGTGTCATGAATTGTAATCACCCCGCAATTATATGAATTTTCAATTGGGGATAAATTATTTATTTATACTCTTGATACTCATCCCGAAAAATTTACTTGACTTTGAAACTTAGCCAAAATATATTTGTATAAATATAAGAGCTTATATAAATTACTTTATAAGTTCAATTTAAAATAATAAAAGATCATGAGCATAGTAAGGAATTTAGGATATATAGCGGTAGGAACGAGATTCAGAATGCTTACCGACAGATTAATGCAGGATGCAGATAAAATATATAAGTCACTTGGACTTGAGTTTGAACCGAGATGGTTTACGGTTTTTTATCTGATAAATCAGAAATCTCCGGTTACAATTACCGAGCTTACAGATCAGTTAGGATATTCGCAGCCCGCAATTACACAGATAGTAAATTCACTCATAAAGAAGGATTTAATCAGTTCGGTCAAAGAGCAGAGTGATTCAAGGAAAAAGTTACTAAAAATTACTGAAAAAGGTGAAGACCTTGTTTTGAAATTAATTCCCGTATGGCAGGACATTGAAAACGCTGTAAAAGATCTTTTTAATGCAACAGGATATGATATCCTCCATATTATCGGGAAACTTGAATCAGAGCTGGATTCAAAGGACATTTATACCAGAGTCATGGAAAAAGCCAAGAACCGGCAGAGAAGCGAAGTGAAGATTATTGATTATGATCCTGAATATAAGAATTCATTCCGGGATTTAAATTATGAATGGATTTCAAAATACTTTAAGATTGAAAAAAAGGACAGGCAGCTTCTTGAAAATCCTGAGGAAATATTACAGAACGGGGGTCATATTTTTTTTGCAGAATATGAAAATGAAATAGCAGGAACTGCAGCACTTCTAAAACACAGTGAAAAGGAATATGAGCTTGCAAAAATGGCTGTAAGTGAGAAGGTTCAGGGAAAGCAGATTGGGAAGAAGCTGGCTTTAGCAGTGATAAAAAAAGCAAAAGCTTTGAATGCCGAAACTCTTTTTCTTGAAACCAATTCGACACTGATTCCGGCTCTGAATCTTTACAGGAGTTTAGGGTTCACGGAAGTGGAAATGAGGAAACAGTCTGATTATAAAAGAGCAACACTAAGGATGGAGCTTAGTCTGAAAAAAGCAAGCAGGGTTTTAACCTGAGATTTTATGAGCGGTAAATTAATTATTAATAAATACCGGCAGAAAAATAAATCAAAAATTTCAACAACATAAAATTAAAACAATCATGTTAAAATCAGAATTAAAAAATGAAACCGGAAACAGTTTCTTAATTGTATTCCTAAAGGCGGCTTTTATCGCAGCAATGGTAACATCTTTCCTAAGCTCTAAAGGATGAAATTTTAAAGGGTTTCCCGATTTTAATACAGAAATATTTTATGAATATGGAATTTTGTTTCTATAAATTTAATAATTACTCAAAATGAAAATTAAATCAATAATCATGGCAATTTCATTTTTTATCAACGCTCCCATTGTAATCAGCCAGAGTAACTCAGGCATCGGGAGTGTAATGAGCACAGCAGAAAAAGAATCCGCTGTGCAGTCTATTTCAAAATTATTGTTCGATAACTACATTTTTCCGGATGTATCAGTTGCAATGGAAAAGTATATCAAGGATAAATTAGCTTCAAATGATTATAATGCGATTTCCGATCCTGTAAAATTTGCAGAGGAACTGACGGCAGACCTTCAGTCGGTCAGCAAGGACAAGCACATCCGCGTCGAATATAACCCGGAGAGGATAAAGCGAATGAAATTAAATGGCGATGCTAACAGCAATGAAACCCCTTTAGAATTCATTCAAATGCTTAAGAATGAAAATTACGGATTCAGAAAAGTTGAAAGGATAAGCGGCAACATAGGCTATATTGATTTCCGCAACTTTGGTCCGGGAGACTTGATTAAAGACAAAGTTGCTTCAGTAATGGAATTTGTCGAAGACTGTAATGCTCTAATTTTCGATATGAGATACAACGGAGGCGGAGATCCGACGGGTATTCAGGTAATAACAAGCTATTTGTTCGGTGATGAGCCTGTTCATTTGAATGATCTTTATTTCAGGCCAAATGACACTACGGAACAATTCTGGACACTGAAAGAGATAGAAGGTAAACGCATGCCGGACGTGCCTGTATATATACTTACCAGCAGTTTTACATTTTCAGGTGCAGAAGAATTTTCATACAATCTTAAGAACCTGAAGAGGGCTACAATAGTAGGTGAGACAACCGGCGGCGGAGCTCATCCGGGAGGCATGAATATAGTAGATGATAATTTTGTTATATTCGTTCCTGTAGGACGCGCTATAAATCCGATCACAAAAACCAACTGGGAAGGAACCGGCGTAACGCCGGATGTTGAAATCAGCAGCACGAAAGCTCTTACTAAAGCACATATCCTTGCATTGGAAAATTTAAAAGCAAATGAAAAAAATGATGATTTAAAAAATTCATATGAATGGTTGATTGAATCTTTATCAGCGACCCTGAATGAAATAAACATTGATACAGATGTCTTAATGAGTTACGCAGGAAACTATGATGACAGGAAAGTATACTATGAGAACGGAAAACTTTATTATCAGAGAGGAAACAGGCAGAAGTATGAGCTGACACCAATGTCTGAAGATACATTTATGCTTAAAGATGCAACTTCATTCAGAGTGAAATTTGTAAAAGATGAATCAGGGAAAGTAACAGATTTAAAAGGCTTATATGAAGATGGTAGAAGTGACAATTCGGTACGTAATGACAACTGAAATTGTGAGTTAAAAGTTGAAAGTTGAAGCGGGATGAAAATCCCGCTTTTTTTTTATATTATTAAAATTGATGACATTAAGCATGTCATAATTTACAAGTTATATAATAGTTATTGCCGGTTAATATAGTTCACAGTAACATAACCGGGCCAATTATACTCTACGGCAATTGCATTTAGAATTTCGTTCAATAACGGGTAACCTTCATTAGAATTTACCATTACAACAGCGCCTATACCCGAATTCTTATAAGCCACTGCCATTGCTACAAATCCTTCATTCTTTCCTCCATGCAGGAACATGGCTGATTCTCCTTCACCTTTAAGCATAAATCCAATTCCAATATTAGGAGCGTTTTTTTGAGGGGTGAGTAATTCCACTGCTGTTTCCTGTTTAAAGAATTCAGAATTATCTTTGAGAGCAGATTGAATCTCTATCAGCAGAGTTGCAATCTCGCCCGGAGTAGTCCAGAGTCCTGCAGCTGCTAATTCAGGATAAATGTGAAAACCTCCCGGTATCGGCAATCCGTTTTTTGGAAACCCGACGGAATAATTTTGGACACTTTCCGGCAGCGGCTGTTCATAAGTGCTGTGAGTTAATTTTAACGGTTCAAAAAGCTCTTCAATCATAATTTCCGGTAATGATTCTCCGGTGATGTCCATAACAGTAAGTTGTGCTACAGTTGTGCCTCCGCCTGAGTATCGAAACCTTGATCCCGGAAGAATATCTACAACTACAGGCGGACTGTTTGCCGGTGGTACACCATTCAGAATCTGCTGTATACCGGGTATGGTATCAGTCACAAGGTATCCTTCAAATCCATGAACAGTCATACCGGCAGTATGACTCAGCAATTCTCTTAAAGTAATTTTAGGCTCAGTGTTATTAAAGAGAGGAACTTTCCATGAAGTAAGGTATTCATTTATATCTTTGTCCAGGTCAATTTTCCCTTCCTGTTTCATATGCATAACACCTAAAGCAAATACCGGTTTACTCACAGAACCGGCCATAAAGAGTGTATTTACATTTACGGAATCTTTAGCCTCATTTCTGAAACCGAATCCTCTAGCCCACTCAAGCTTACCGTTATTAATAACTGCAATGCTCACTCCCGGCGTGTGATACAATTTCATTCTTTCTTCGAGTGTAAAGCTGTCATAAACTCCTTCAATCCGGGACTTTGCCAGCAGGTTGTTAATAACGCTGTCAATTCTGTTTTCAACATCGGCTTCATACTTGGGGTTTAAGTCTTCTTTAAATTCGGCTGCACTGCCGGTAAAGCAAACGAAAAATATAAAGAGATATTTTAAGAATTTCATGAGTGTTATATTCGGTAAAAATTTTTTAGAAATCATTTTTATTTGAAATTCATATTGCAATTTGAGCATATTCAACTTGCTTTCATTGTTTTAACCCAAATTGTTCATTAGAAATCTTGAAATGCTGCAAACGCAAAGTACGCAAAGGATTTCGCAACGTGCGCAAAGAATTTTTTCTTACATTCTATTTTATTAGCAATTGCTTTGTGTCTTTGTGACTTCGTGGTAAATTAATGTTCTAATGAAAAATCTGGGTTTAAATTTACTGATAATCAAGTAAGTGTTAACAAGACTACTTAATGATAAGATTCTTTCCGCAAATTTTTTTATTTCAAACTCGTCTCTGATGCTTTTATGTTAAATCCGCAGACTTCTTCATCGCATCGTTTGCAAATGTAATTAAATGTACTAAAATATATTTAAGAAGTATTATAAGACTATGATTTTTCAATTCAATAAATTAACTTTTTAACTTAAAACTTTTAATATAAAACTTTTAACTTTTCACTAACGTTCCGTGCAGCAATTTGAAAAATCTTTACTTGTAAATAAATGATAAATAAAATTATTTAGGAATCCGGGTAACTCTAAAACACATCCGTCCAAAATGTTACTTAACCACAAAGGACGCAAAGAATGCACAAAGCACACAAAGATAAAAATAATTTAAAAAAATTAATTCTTTGTGATCTTTGTGCCAACTTTGAGGTCTTTGTGGTTAAAAAAATATTCACAAGGAAACAGAATTTGACAAGAGGGATGTTTTCTATGAGTTAATAAAATGTATAGAAAGTATGCTTCAAAATAATCTTACTTTATCCTGTTTTTAAGTATATTTATATTAGTATAATTATGAAAAATCTGAAATTAATTCTAATCGTTTTCAATACTTTGTTTATTACAGGCATAAACACTTTTTCTCAGATAAGTCTGGACTGGATTAGATCATACAATCCTGTCAGCAACCATGATCAAATTGCGAATGATGTAGCAATAGGTGATGACGGAGCATCCTATGTCCTGGGATACAACGGCAGAGGTTATAACGGCGGAGACATAGCTTTAGTGAAGTACAGTCCTTCGGGAGAATTCCGTTGGGCAAAAAGCTATGACGGAGGAAATGAAAACAGCAACGACATAGGTAAGTCTGTGACCTCCTTTAAGAGCGGTAATAATATTTTTATTTATGCTGCATGCGAAGTATCGGTGAGCGGATACGGAAATCAGGCAGGTGTGTTAAAATACGATTCAAGCGGAAATCTTTTATGGAGCAAAATCATTCCACCCGGTTTTAATTCAACAGTTACAAAAATAATTACCGATTCATCAGGCAACATCTACACTGCCGGCGGAACTTCGGCTGAGGGATTTGTTATTAAATTAAATCACAACGGAGATACACTGTGGATAAAAAAAATTCCGAATCCTTCGGGAGCGTATAACAGTGTTGTTACTGATATTACTGCTGATAATTCGGGAAACATTTACGGAACAGGGAAAATATACAGCTTGACTTCGTATTTCGACATGATAACTTTTAAATATAATTCAGCCGGAGTGTTACAATGGTCGAAAATTTATAATTACGGTCAGTTTGATGACTATGGCAATGCTCTTGTTTTAAATTCGGGATTTGTCTATGTGACAGGCGGAAGCGATCCTTCAAACTGGCAGGATGATATCGTTTTAATAAAGTATAATGCATCAACAGGAGATTCGGTTTGGGTAAAGAGATACAACGGTGTGTCGAGTCAGTATGATGTTGCCAGAGATGTTACTGCCGATGCAGCGGGAAATATTTATATAACAGGGCAGACTGACGGGGTTGTTTACAACGGTGATATAATAACCATAAAATATAACCCGTCAGGAACTTTGCAATGGATGAGAACATATACCGGGCTGCCTTCAATGGAAGATGCCGGGAAAGAAATTGAAATTGATTCTGATTCTAATGTATATATAGCCGGAAGAATAAATTTTGGAAACGGGGCGCAGTTTATCGGAATTAAATACAATTCAAACGGTGACTCGCTCTGGACAAGATTGTTTGATGCAGGGACAATTGAAGAGGTTTATGCAATGGCGCTGGATAAAAATAAAAATATGGTAATTGCAGGCGAATGTGATAACAAAGACATGGCAGTAATAAAATATAATTCTTCCGGTACATTGCAGTGGTTCAGAAAATTTTACGGAGCGCAGCTGATTTATGATCATGCAAATTGCGTGGCAACAGATAAGAATGGAAATGTTTATGCAGCAGGTAAATCGCGAGTGAGTCAGTATGGAGATCAGTTTACTGTTATTAAATTTACACCTTCGGGGAGTCAGGCGTGGATTAAAAATTATGGAGTGCAGCTTTATGACAGTTACGATGAAGCCAAAGCAATGGTAATTAACGATTCCGGTTTTATTTATGTAGCCGGTACAAGTTTTTCCAGATTCAGTAATCTCACAAAAGATTATCTGACATTTAAACTCGATACTGCCGGCAATCAATACTGGTATGCTACATTTAACGGAATTGGAAACGGAGATGATGATGCGAAAGCAATTTCAGCCGATAACGCCGGTAATGTTTATGTCACAGGACAGAGCAGAGGTGCAAGCATGACAGATGACTATTGTACGGTAAAGTATAATTCCTCCGGAGTTAAGCTCTGGCAAGCATATTACAACGGACCGGGAAATTCCGGTGATTATGCATATGATGTTTCTGCTGATGCAGCCGGGAATGTGTTTGTTACAGGACAGAGTATAGGCAGCGGTACAGCAGATGACATAGCGACTGTTAAATATAATTCTAACGGTATTTTGCAATGGGTACAGCGCTTTAATGGTTCTGCAAACGGAAGTGATTTTGGAAATACCATTGAGCTGGATAAAGGGAGCAATGTTTATGTCTGCGGTATGGCAAAAGAGACATCAACGGGATTCAATTCAATTTTGATTAAATACACTTCAAACGGTGTGCTAAGATGGTCAAAGCAGGACAGCAGCAATGATTCACTTAACAGTGTTGAAGCTGCAAGCTCTATAAAACTGGATTCTACAAAAACAAGAATTTATCTTACCGGAACATGGGCGAACAATAATGACGGAAGGAAGGCTCCGTTTGTAGCTAAATATGATTCTTCCGGTTACAGAATTTACAGATCGAATGTTTTATTTTACATGCTGGCAAGTGAGTCTTATGCAACAGGGCTTTCTTTGGATAAAAATCAAAATGTTTATACTTCAGGCTACAGAGTTTACTCTAACGGAAAGCCCAGTGAAATCATATTGGATGCTTATGATTCATCTATGTCGTCATACTATGGTTTTCAAGCCGGCTATTCATATGCTTCCAACGGTCCGGATGGTAAAGATGTTATCTCTGTAAATGACAATGGAAATATTTTTATAGGAGGAGGAATATATGATTCAACAGCTGGTACATTAATGTCAGTTATTAAATATAAGCAGCAGCCTTTTGAAATTAATCTGACGTTGCTTATACAGGGGTTTTACAATTCTGCAGCTAATTCAATGATACCGGATACGGTTAAAGTTTATCTCAGGTATCCGACATCACCTCATAATGTGATTGATTCGGCAAGAGGTATTTTAAATTCAGCAGGAAACGGAATATTTAAATTTGACAACACATTCTTAAGGGACGGAAATGTTTATTATCTGGAAGTCAGACACAGAAATTCAATTGAAACTTGGGCTTCAAACTGGATTATATTTTCTTACGGGTCTTTAAATTATAGTTTTATATCCTCTGTGAATCAGGCTTACGGAAACAATCAGATACTTATTGACGACTCGCCGGTAAAATATGCAATTTACGGAGGAGATGTAAATCAGGACGGATATGTTGATTTAACTGACATTACAACGGTTTATAATGATGCAAACAGTTTTGTATCCGGTTATGTAAATTCAGATTTGACCGGAAACAATTTAACTGATCTTACTGATTTAATTTTGGCTTATAATAATTCTGTTAATTTTGTGAGCGTAAAGAAACCGTGAAACGTGAGATGTCAAACGTGAGACTGGAGATGAGAGATTAAGATTTAAGAATTAGATTGAGACAGGGGATGCTTAAATCTATTAGTGTGTAAATTGATTTTGGGAAGATTACAAATTTTTATTTTTAACTCTATTCTTTTAAATTGTTACAGAAAATATATTTGAGTAATTTGTAAATAAAATATTATGAATTCACGGACTGAGTTAGAAAATAAATTGAAGTCAATAAAATCCGAATTGTCCGAAAAGTTTTATGTTGATAAAATCGGATATTTCGGATCATTTTTAAGAAACAAGCAAAGGGATGATTCTGACATTGATATTATTGTTGATTTCAGGAAACCTTTGGGCTGGGAGTTTTTTGATTTGCAGGAATTGCTTGAGAAAGAATTAAATAGAAAAATTGATCTTCATACTTCTAATTCATTGAAGGAACAGTTGCGTGAGTCTATATTGAAACAGGTTGTGTACTTATGAATTCAAAAGAGCGAAGATATGATTTATTCCTCGAAGATATTCTCAATTCAATTAAATTAATAGAAGAGTACATTGGCACACTGGAGTTTAAAGAGTTTAAGCAAAGTCGAATGGTAGTGGATGCTGTAATCAGAAATTTTGAAATTATCGGAGAAGCTGCAAAAACATTCCTGCTGAGATTCAAATCAAATATCCTGAAATCCCGTGGAAAAAAATGTATAATCTGCGAAATCTTATAAGTCATGTTTACTTTGGAATTGATTATGAAATGATATGGGAAATTGTGAAAAGGAATTTACCTTTAAACAAGATTGATCTGGAAAGAATTATTAAGAGTGAGAGTAAATAATAAACCATAATAATACAAATGGATTTTTATTTAAGATTTGATTACTGGTTATTAGTACTTTGTCAGAATCTTTTTTATTTACTTTATTCTATTAGTGGATTTCTAAATTTCAATTGGAAATTAAAGTTTAAAAATTATCTTGGTTATGGATTGATTGTTTATACAATTTTCATCTTTTATGAATATAGCTAGATAGCTGGTTTAGTAGCAGTTATTGTTTTATCAGTATGGATATTTATATCTCCTCCGGTAGTCTACTTTATAATAAAGAAAATAAATCCTGAATCATATCAATTAATAAACATAATGAAGGGAACTTCAAGCAAGAAAAATTCTTCATCTATTGTTAACATGATTGAGAGTATGGAAAGAACAGATTTAATGTTACAAAACTTGCATAATGACCCCCAAATTATGAAAATACTTGACAAGTATGAAAGAAGTCAGGAAGATCTAAAAGTCATTTATTTCAATTAGCTCGAGGAAGGAGTAAATGATTATGTTGCCCAGAGAGTAGTTAGTAATCCAAAATTCCTGAAAGAATATTTAGAATTAAAATCGAAGGGACGAACTGACACGGATGCAGCTTTTGAAATGGCAAAACGGGTGTAATTTTAAAATTATAATATGATAATAGTTCAATATTAAACTTCTAGAATATCCGGAAAGACATCCCAGACTTCCCTATTAATTTTATTTTAAATTGTTACACAAAATTTATTTAAGTAATTTATGAAAATTCAATAAGAATATGAAAAATGTACAGCTGGAAATACCAGAAACTCTGGATCTTGATGAAAAAGATATTAAAATGATATTAGCATCAAAACTCTATGAACAAGGCAAACTTTCATTAGGTTATGCAGCAAAACTTGCAGGGTATACTAAACGAGAATTCGCCGAACAATTAGGGAAGTATAATGTGTCATTGTTTAATTATCCTCCTTCAGAATTATCCCGTGATGTAAAAAATGCATAAGACAATAGTATCAGATACGAGCTGCTTCATCGTATTGGATAATATTGGAGAACTTGATCTTCTTAAGAAATTGTATGGAAATATTATAACAACTCCGGAAGTCGCTGATGAGTACGGAAAAATATTACCGGATTGGGTTGAAATAACATCACCATTCGATAATCAATTTCAAAAAATACTTGAGTTACAAATTGATATAGGGGAAGCAAGTGCAATTGCTCTTGCCGTTGAGATAAAAGATGTACAATAATACTAGATGATCTCAAAGCAAGAAGCATAGCAGAGAGTTTGAATCTTGACATTACAGGAACCCTAGGTGTTATTATCAAAGCAAAAAATAAAAAAATTGTTTCTTCCATAAAACCTTATTTGCAAAAGCTTAAAAGAATAGATTTTAGATTGACTCCGGACCTGGAAATTATGGCTTTAAAAGAATCAGGTGAAGAATAAATTTCGATATGTTTTTTAAAGCTCATATAATAGTTTTAAATTGTCACACAAAGATAATTTAAGTACTTTCAAATATTTTTTTAACAACACTTATCATGACAGACTTTCAAATAATCAAAGAAATAAATTCTCTTCCTGAAGATTTAAAACAGGAAGTCAACAACTTTGTGGAATTCTTAAAACAAAAAGCAAAAACTAAAAAAAAACCCAAGAAAAGAAAATTCGGATATGCTAAAGGATTTTTCAAAATGAGGAGGGATTTTAATGCTCCTCTCAGAGATTTTAAAGAGTATATGTAAAATGAATTTATTACTGGATACCCATACCTTTATTTGGTTTATCAACGGGGATAAAAAATTACCAAAACAATTAATTAATAAAATCAAGGATATTGAAAATAGAGTTTTTATAAGTGTAGCAAGTTTATGGGAAATTGTCATACTAATTTCTTTGGATAAACTAAGTATAAAAGATGGATTTAATAAAATTTCCGAATTCATTGTAAACAATGAAATGGAGATCAAACCTGTTACTTTCCATCGTTTACCAAGCATTATTAAAATTAAAATATTATCACAGAGATCCCTTTGACAGAATTTTGATTGCACAGGGAATTGCTGAGAACTTTCCGATTGCAACAAATGATAAGAACTTTGCAAAATATGATTTAAAAATTATTTGGAAATAATTTAAATTATTTAATGAAAGAAAAAATACGTATTGCTTCCGGGCAGGGATTCTGGGGTGATCTTGTAGATGCTCCATACAAACAGGCGACAGGCGGACCTGTTGATTACATTATGATGGATTACCTTGCCGAAGTGACGATGTCAATTCTCCAGAAACAAAAATTAAAAGATCCGAATTTAGGTTATGCTCGCGATATTCCTCCATTAATGGAAAGACTTCTTCCGGTAATAAAAGACAAAAATATTAAGGTAATAACTAACGGCGGTGGTGTGAATCCGATTGCATGTCGTGATGCTATTTTTGATGTGGCAAGGAAGATTGGTATTAAAAATCTGAAAATCGGGATTGTGATGGGTGATAATATTCTTGATGAGATTGATGAGCTGATTTCAAAAGGCATCGAGCTTAAGAACATGGAAACCGGCGAAACGGTTAAAACCGTTCGAGATAAAATACTGAGCGCAAATGTATATCTCGGAGCAGCTCCGGTAGTAGAATGTCTTAAGCAGGGAGCTGATATTGTCATTACAGGCAGAGTCACTGATACAGGACTTACACTTGCGCCAATGATTTATGAGTTCGGCTGGGACATGAACAACTGGAATCTTATGGCAGCCGGAACTGTCGCAGGTCACATTCTCGAATGCGGAGGACAGGCGAGCGGCGGAAATTTTCTCGGAGACTGGAAGAATATTCCTGATTTAGCTAGAATAGGATTTCCTATAGCAGAAGCTTTCCCGAACGGAGAAGTTATAATAACAAAGCATGATAACACAGGCGGAAGAGTCAGTGTAGAGACTGTGAGCGAACAGCTTGTTTATGAGATCGGAGATCCTAAAGATTACATAACACCGGATTGCATTGCAGATTTTACTTCGATACATCTTGAAGATATTGGAGAAAACAGAGTAAGGGTTTTTGATGTAAAAGGTTTGCCTGCAACTCCTTTCTTCAAAGTATCAATGTCATATTCTGACGGTTACAGTGCGTTTGGTTCGCTGACTTATTCCTGGCCTGATGCACTTGAAAAAGCAAAAGCTGCAGATGAAATATTGAGAACGCGATTGAGTGATCTCGGATTAAAGTTTGATGAAGTAAGAACGGAATATCAGGGTTATAATGCATGTCACGGTGCGATAGCAAAAAAATTTGATGAACCGAATGAAGTTGTGCTTAGAATCGGGGTTCGTTCACAGGACAGGAAAGTTATCGAAAGATTCGGGATGGAAATAGCTCCGCTTATTCTTACAGGACCTCCGGGAGTAACTGGTTTTGCGGGCGGAAGACCGAAGCCGTCGGATGTAGTAGCTTACTGGCCGGCTCTGATACCGAAGACTGAAGTGAAACCTGTTGTGATAGTGGAGTCGATTAAGAATTAAGAATTAAGAATTGAGAATTAAGAATTAAGAATTAAGAATTAAGAATTAAGAATTGAGAATTAAGAATTAAGAACTATATCTAAAACTTTAAAAACTAGAGAATGACATTTTTAGAATTAGCTAAAAAAGTTTTGCTTGAGGAAAGTCAAGCTTTATCTTCTAATGAAATAAATTATCTATGAAAGCATTAAAAAAACATTACGAATTCCTAAAGGCAAAAATCTAGAAACTACTGATAGTGATATAAAAGAATATGAATCTAAAATTGCTTTAATGAAAAAAGCAGCCACAGACAAACTATACCTTCAAGACATGAAAGTAATAATGGAAGATTTTAAATACGTTGATTCTGAGCTTACAGATTAATTTAAACTAATAACAATCAAATGAAATATATTCTATTAATTTTCATAGCATGTACCATCTCCGGTTGCGGAACAAAAGGCGAGGACAGCTACAATGCCGGTGTAAAGCTTTTTCAGGAAATGAAATACCGCGAGAGCATCCCTGATTTTCAAAAAGCAATTGATGAGAATCCTGATTTTGGGGAAGCCTACATGAATAAGGGTAGAGCCTTTACATTACTACAGCAGTATGATTCATCAATTAACAATTATCAGGCAGCGCTTGGAATTTTCAAGCAGGGTAAATTCAATGCCAGCGTAGATCATCTTCCCGACAGCAGGAAGGTTGCTCAGATTCAGGAAGTCTGGCTGCCTTATGCTCAGCTTCAGCAAAAAATTCAGCAGGGTATTCCCCTTACTGACATTGAAATTCAAAAGCAGGCGGAAATAATAAAGAGATTAGATCTGAAATAATTCATAATAATATTCACCACTAAGGCACTTGGAACACTAAGAAGTAATTTTGAGTTTTTAGTTTTAAAATCTTTTAACTCTTTGTGATCTTAGTGCCTGAGTGGTAAAAACTTTAAACTCAGAATGGAAAAAATTCTTGTCATCGGAGCTGCCGGACAGATCGGATCCGAACTTACATTAGCTCTTAGAAAAATTTACGGCGATTCAAATGTTTATGCTACTGACCTTAAAGATGCGCCGAAGGACATTAGAAAATCAGGACCGTTTCAGATCCTTGATGTACTGGATGAAAAAAGACTGATTCATTTTGTTATCCGATACAAAATTACGCAGATCTATTTGCTGGCTGCCGTTTTATCCGGCAATGCTGAACGCTTGCCATTACAGGCATGGGACATTAATATGAAAAGTCTTCTGAATATTTTAGATCTTGCCAGGGAAGTCGGATTAAAAAAAGTATTCTGGCCAAGTTCGATTGCAGTGTTCGGGCAGACTACCCCGAAAATAGACACACCTCAGTTGACTATTACGGAGCCAAGTACAGTTTACGGGATCAGCAAACTTGCAGGCGAAAGATGGTGTGAATATTATTATAAGAAACACAAACTTGATGTCAGAAGCCTGAGATATCCGGGTTTGATAAGTTATAAGACAGAAGCCGGCGGAGGAACTACTGATTACGCTGTAGAAATTTTTTATGATGCAATTGAATCGGGAACTTACGAATGTTTTTTAAAACCCGATGCTGTATTGCCGATGATGTTCATGCCTGATGCGATACGTGCAACGATAGAATTAATGGAAGCTGAGCAGTCAAATCTGTCGGTACATTCAAGTTATAATATTAGCGGAATAAGCTTCAGTCCGGAGCAGCTTGCAGCAGAGATAAAAAGGATAATTCCTGAATTTCAGATTACATACAATCCCGACTTCAGGCAGGTAATAGCAGAATCCTGGCCTCAGTCTATAAATGACAAAGTTGCAAGAGAAGACTGGGGCTGGAAGCATGAATATGGTTTGCAAAGAATGTCTGAGATTATGATTGAGGAAATAAAAAAGAAATCTTATAGCTGATTCATAAGATTCATAAGATTCATAAGATTCATAAGATTCATAAGATTTGTAAGATTTATAAGATTCGTAAGATTTTTAAGATTTGAATATTTTAGGAGATTTATAAAAGGAGCTAAAATTGTTTTAGTTCCTTTTTTAATAAGTATAATGCTGAATAAATTATTAAACTCCATACCGGTACATAAGAAAGGATTAATATACATCAGCTTTGCGGCGCTGCTGTGGAGCTCCGGGGGCTTGTTCATAAAAATACTTACATTAGATGCTTTTCAGATTTCATTTTTCAGATCGGCTATTGCAGCTTTAACAATAATCGCAATTTCTCTATTAAGAAAAGAAAAGCTGAAGTTTGAGTTTGACATTATATCAATCCTCTGCAGTTTGTGTTATTCCCTGATATTAGTTTTTTATGTAATAGCTGTAAAGCTGACAACAGTAGCTAATGCAATTTTTCTTCAGTTCACCGCCCCTATTTATCTTTTAATTTTAGAACCAATTTTTTTAAAGACAAAATTTGATAAAAGAAATCTTATTGCTCTCATATTCTGCTTTATCGGCATGACATTGTTTTTTTTCGGAAAACTTGAACTATCCGGAGTTCAGGGAAATTTATTCGCAATTGCATCAGGAATCAGCTTTGCACTGTTCACTCTTTTTTTAAAATGGAAAAGGCAGATTCATAAGACTGAAAGTACCCTGGTTTATATAGTAGCAGGAAATATTCTTGTCAGCATTTTTTGCTTTCCTTTAATCATGAATAATTTGTCATTAGACATTACTCAGATTTCAATTCTGCTCTATATGGGAATGTTTCAGATCGGAATCAGCTACATGATTTTCAATGAAGGAGTTAAGTATATTTCGGCAACAGAGTCCATGATAATTGCAATGCTTGAGGCAATACTGAGCCCAATCTGGGTTTTCATCGGTGTAGGCGAAGTACCGTCTGTATATGCAATAATTGGTTCAGTCATAATATTGATTACAATTGTCTTGAGAAATTTATTTTTAAAGCCGGGGGAAAAGATGGAAATAGTGGAATAGATTAGTTGAGTAGTTGAGTAAGTTAAGTAAGTTAAGTAAGTTAAGTAAGTTAAGTAAGTTAAGTAAGTTAA
>CAYNTN010000042.1:9688-32257 GCA_964399995.1 uncultured Ignavibacteriaceae bacterium | reverse complement strand
TCATAATTTGCCTGATTATTGCTAAAGCTTACATGTGATGAACTCCAGGTCTCTAACGAATTCCTGTGTTTGACAATTAAGTAAAAAGGAGTTCCGTTTATCGCCTTTGTAAAAATGAATGAAGCATTACCATTGGAGTCCAGGACAGCTTTTGAAGAATCTTTTATTAAATACGGTGATACCGGGTTACGCAAATAAACTGTTGCCGTATCGGGTATCATTTTATTTGTATTGCTGTTATAAAATCCCTCCGGTAATAAAGTAAGATTAAGAGCAGGAGATAAATTGGTTATGTAAGTTCCATTGGCTGTGTTAGGAAGTATTGTATTTATATCTCCAATATATGCACTAACTAAGCTGTATGGAGCTGGCATAGCTGTTCTCCACAGAAGGTTAAGATTTACTGCTGCCAGAGAGTTTGCACTGGTCATTAATTTCATTCTTACAACTCGTGTTCCCGGGAAAACCGAACTTATAACAGGTGAGTTTGCCTGGCCCTGCGGAACATTGGAACCTAAGCGCAGCTGATCACCTGAAATCTGGGGGTTTCGTGGAATACAATCTTGATTTGAAAAACCTGATGAGCCCGGCACAATTGAATATGTTAAAGTACCGCCATTAGCGATATCCGGATTAAAGTTGAAATGATATTGATTTCCTGCAAGTACAAAGTTTCCCGATTGTGCAGGATTAGTGTGAAGAATAGTAATATCAAACTCAAGTAAATTGTCAGTTCCTCCCAAAGTATCTTTCAATTCATAATTTCCGGCCGTAACGGTAAAGGCCGGTAAGACCTGTGCTTTTGTGATATGAGATACAGATAAGAATAATGTTAAAGTAAAAATATATTTTAGTGCATTGTTCATTATTTGAATAATTATTTTTTGAATTTTTTAAATTTGTTTTAATTTAAGGATTAAACAAAGCTGTTGTTCTAAATTGAATAATAACATTTTTTTTATTTTATCACGGACGCATTTTCACTACAAAATTGTATGAATTATTGTCAGCAAATGTCATGTCATTTAAATCAACAAAGTTATCTCCATTGAGATCGGAATTCACATATCCCGTAACATAGTTGTAAGAATCATTGTCGATCGGGGTCATATCGCTTAGATCCACCGCACCATCCTGATTCACATCACCGCTGTAAAATGCAAAACAAACCGGTGAAGTACCGACTTGTTTCATATTGTTGCCAAATGCCATATCAGCAGATGTTGTAAAATCATATGATATTGTGTTTGAATTAAATGTAACCGGAGTTCTCGACCAGGTCTCAATTGAGTTTCTGTGTTTGACAACAATAAAGTAAGAACTGCCTAAAACCCCTTTTTTAAATGACGGGAGCGCCTTAAATTTTGTGCCATCCAGTTCTGAATATACTATTGAAGAGTCAATTTTCTGGAATGGAGCTAAAGATCTAACAAGATAAACTCTCACCGTATCTAAATTCGGAAACATAGCTTCGAGCCGGAATTTTAAGTCAATGAATTTTGGAGGACCTGATATGAGATTAACAGTTGTATTAGTTATTACCGGGTCATTGAAATCAAAATATATATTGGCTGAGTTAGTGATCTCTTCTCCTATTACTAAACTACTTCTGGGTTTTATTTTAAACTTAACAAATCCATGGCTTCCCGGCTCATCTGTTGTTTTATCCGGAAGAAATATATTTTTAAATGTCCAGACAAGAACTTTGCCTTCTAAAATACTGAATTGATAGTCATGACTTGCAGAGACTGCCTCTATTGATGCGATGTTCAGCTTATTAATAATTGTATCCGTAATGACGACGTTCCTCGCATAGTCGGTACCTGTATTTTGAAATCGTATTGTATAAGTAAGAGGACTTTCATTTTGAATATCCAGAGATGTCAGGTCACCTGAAGGGCTGACGCTTTTATCATTAGGATCCCAGGAACCTCTTATTGTTTGATTCAGAGTATCTGCATTATCCCCCGGATCCACATCCCCGGTCAATGGGTATATGTTTACTTTAGTAGCAAGCAGATCATTAAGAGACCCTGTGACTGTATATTCTATTTCTATGCTTCCCTCTTCATTTGGCAATAAAGAAGTCAAAGCCGGGAAAGTCCAGGTTCGATTTGGTCCTGTCCCGCTCATAATTAATGAAGGATTACTTGGTGTACCTGAAAAAAATAAAAGTTTGCTGTCATCAAATTCTAAAGTAATGGTACTTGGCTGAATTGTATTAGTCCCTGCATTTTTGTACTTAATTTTTTGTGTTGTCTGCTCACCGGGTCGTGGTCTAGCAACTTCATCAATTGTAATACTTAAATCATCAATGTTGGATATTGGACATAAAGCAAAATTTTGACCGCTGACAATATTGTTCAGAGATCCAAAACCAAGTGTGATAGGAGCAGGTGAATTATAATGCTTAGGTGGACTTAGAATACTCAGAGTTGTAGTACCGGTTAGGCAATGTGAAAAATATTCACCTGTTAATCCTGATGCTGAAACTTCTCCTGAAGGAGATTGAGAGACAACTACACCTTTAAACACAGGTTCAGTACTTTGATGAATACCGTCACAAATAAAATGATCAGGAAAAACAATGCCTGTAATGGTATTTGCATTGGGAATAATTTTTGCAACATAAGTGTTAGGCGTAACTGAATTTAGTAATATTGATCCAAAATTTACAGATCCGGAATAAAAACCTATAAAATAGGGAAAACCACCTTGGATACACATATCCGTGGAGTAGATAATATTAGATGATCCTGCATTCGTACCGGCAGTCGTAACCCAGCTGATGTTACCAAAAAGATCATACTTTAAAATAAACACTTCGCGGTTTGCACCGGTACTTACAATATTATGAGGCGGTAAGTAAATTGGACCTGTCGCTGCAACTTCACCACTGTCCTCCTCTTCTATTGAACACATTAAATAATTACTGCCATCAGATTGAGTTGTCATTTTCACGACGTTCAAAACGTCTGGGATAGAAATGTGCAGTGTAGGAATCAATGAAGTACCGTATTTTAAAACACTGTTTCCACCATCAACATACAGATTACCACTACCATCAATACCTAAATTGTTTCTCCCGAAATAGCCCCAAGAATACTTTAATTCAAATTCTTTTCCCGTAATAACGATCCCATTGATACCATACGTGATAAAAAAACCGGTTTTTAGAGGAGATGTTCCATAAGTGTTGTTAATTGTGAAAGTGCTGCCTGAGCTGTAAGAGTTAAATGTAACACTTGGAACTGCATATGCGGGATGTTCTATTGCGCTGGATACGAAGACTTTATTATTAATTTTATCTACAGTAAGACCATAGCATAACTCCCAGCCTACTGAGCTTCCCCCTCTTACAGCCCACATACACGTACCATTGATGGTAGAAAATTTTGCCAGAAAGACATCAGTTAATCCTGAACTTGTCAGTGGCAATGATATGCCCGGTAAGGTAACAGAACCTTGAAAACTACAAGCAATATAGCAGTTATTTGAATTATCTGTTTCTATATATATTCGTCCATGGTTGCCTGATAACCAATTTTTTACCCATTGACAAATTCCCGATGAATTATATTTAGCAACAAATGTATTATTTCCCGGAGCCGGAGTTATTGGCAAAGTTGAAGAAGCTCCAAAGAAAAATGTACCGGTCCCGGAAAGATTCCCTGTAATGTAAAGATTGCCGGAATTATCACTTACAATATCTTCACAAATCAGGTCACCACTTCCAATCAAACTGGTTGGGACATTTTTATTCCATACTATTACTCCTGAACTGTTATATTTAACAATTACTTGTCCCAGCAATGCAATTGTATTATTACTTGCATCAGCAGCTATCCGGTTTCCAGAACCGTAATCGCCCAAAGATATGTTGCTCTTAGCCCATTCAAATACCTGAGAATTGCTCGAATTCACAGAAAGAACCAGGATTATAATTATTACTATTTTATTTTTTATAGTTTTCATTTTTTAAAATTCCAAATTTTAAATTATATAATTTTTTGCCTTCCTTTTGTTTTGCTTCAAGTCAACCAATGATTACAAAACAATCTTAATTTATTCAGATTAAATTTGGGGAGATGTTCTTCAAAAAAAACAGTATTGATTATCATGGCATTGCTAAAAGCACATAAAATCGACAATCGGGAAACTAAGAATTTTAGTCCCGTTAATTTGATTGAAATAAAGAAGATTTAGATCTTCTGAATACTATCAGAAAAACTCTTCTTAAAATTCAACTTACCAGTACGAATGTGAAATTGGGATGATTATTACTTACTGTGAAGAAGTTTCATAAAAATCCAATGTTGTTTATTCCTGACTTTAGCAAAGATCCAAAATTATTTCCAAATCCATTTTAGATTACTGGAAAAATAGTTTTCAATCAGGAATCATATCCCATAACTATTATCAAATATTCAAGCTTTACTTAAATTTGGTTCTTCCTTTAATTTTACAAAAATAGACATTTTTGAAATCTCATTCAAAGAAGGAGTTCGGCAGAATACCCACTTGTTTTATTTCGGACAATTCCAAATAGTATGTTTAGCTAAAAAAGATACATTATATTTCAAAAAATAATACCCATCGAAAATTTGTAAAGTTTGTATTCTAATTGAAATGAATCCTGAATTAGCTGATGTCTTAGAGATGTGAAAAATTAAATGAAATGGTGATACGCTTGAAATATATTTTCTATAAAGTTTATTAAAGAACTTAAAGAACTTAAAAGAAACCTACTTTTCAAACACCAAACTTTCAACAGAAGCTCCTAACTTTTTAAGAGTCTCCTGTAGATCTGTTACCATTGCAGGCGGTCCGCAGATGTAAAAGTATTTACTGAAGTCGGACACATGCTTCTTCAGAAATTCCTCGTCTATATGTCCGAACAGGTATCCTTTTTCATCTTTTGAAGTTAAGATGTTAATGAAATTTTTTCCGAGCATTTCTTCGAATTCTTCTTTAAGTATGATGTCATCCGAAGTTTTATTTGAGAATAAAAGTTTGTTGTCATCAATTTTATTTTTGGAATACAGATCCCTGAGTATTGCAATGAAAGGAGTAACTCCTGCGCCTCCGGCTATAAAATAACCGGGACCTTTATATTCGATTGCACCCCATACATCCCTTATTATGAGTTCATCTCCCGGAGCCAGTTTGGAAAGCTCATTGGTTACACCTTCATGATCAAAATAACTCTTGATTGTAAACCGAAGAAACGGGTCACTTACAAGAGATGTAAATGTGAACGGACGGGTTTCAACTTTCCATTCCGGCTTATTTATTGAAACCTCTGTTGCCTGACCCGGGGTGAAATTATATCCGTCAGGTCTTTCAACAAAATAACTGTTTACGTTACGAGTAACTTTCTCGATGGACATTATTCTGACCGGATGATCCATAATGCTGATTAATTTTATTTTGAAATTAATTAACTGAAGTTAAGAATTAAAGTTCATAAAAGCTTATAAAGTTTATAAAGTTAAATATTTCTTTACGAACTTTACGAACTTTACAAACTTTACAAACTTCTACGGTCTTATCACCGATGCAAAATTCGTAGAATTATTATAACTGATTATAATATCCGTTAGACTGACACTGCCGTCTCCATTTATATCAGTGGAAACATATCCTGCTAAAAACACTGCTGCATCATTGTTAATGTTAACTACATCAGTCAGATTTACAAAACCATCCTGATTTGAATCACCGCTGTAGATGGCAAATCTGACTGGAGATGAATTCACAGATTTAAGATTATTACCGTATGCTGTCGCGTAGGATGTTGTAAAATTGTAACTCAGAGTATCTGATGTAAAAGTTTTGCCACTGCTGCTCCATGTCTCAATTGAATTTCTGTGTTTTAAAATGATATAGTAGTTTGTCCCGTTGGTAATATTATAGAAATTAAATTTTCCGTAGCCGGATGAATCTAATTTGACTGCAGATGAATCAACTAATGCATAAGGCGCAGCGGCATTTCTTAAGTAAACTTGGACAGTATCGCTTATCATTTTATCTGTTGATGAATCATAAAATCCTTCAATGAAAGCAGTGATGTTTGCACGCGGGTTTTGTGAATATTTTATTGTGACATAATTTTTAGATTGATTCAGTCCCGCGCTTCCGCCTGTGATGTAAATATTGCCTTTTGTATCAGCCGCAATTGAAAATGACTCATCACTTCCTCCTGCAGTTCCGTTATATGTATCACTCCACTTCTCAATACCTGTACTTGTATATTTGACTGTGGCATAATTATAATTTTGTCCGGTCATTGCAGTCGAACCGGTAACATATACATTTCCGGAATTATCCAGTGCCATTGCATTGACATTATCAACACTGTTTCCGGGACCGTCGTAAAGTTTATCCCATTGAAAAACTCCTGATGAGTTATATTTTACAGTCACAAAATCATAATTCGATGATGCGCTGAGGCATTGTCCTGAAACATATACATTACCGACAGCATCAACTGCAACACACGTTCCGTAATCCGAACTGCTCTCTGTACCGTCATATCTTCTGACCCATAAGGAATCACCCGATGGATTGTATTTAATAGTAGCATAGTCGTATTGAGTTGCAATTCCTAAACTTCTTCCGGTTACATACACATTACCGGATCCGTCTATTGCAATTGCGTTTGGCTGATCAAATCCGTCACCGGGTCCCTGATAAATCCTTACCCATTGTTCAGTTCCGGCTGAATTATATTTAATTGTAGCATAATCATCATCACTTGTACCGCTTCCCCGGCTCCAGCCTGTAACATAAACATTGTCCGAACTGTCGAGAACCAGTCTGTATGCAAAGTCAACATTGTTACCGGTTCCATTATAACCTCTTGACCATTGCAGTACTCCGGCAGAATTATACTTTACTGTAATATAATCATGTAACGATCCGGTGTTATATAAATAGCCGGTGACATAAACATTTCCGGATCCATCTACAGCAATTGAAACTGCATCATCAATATTGTTGCCTGACCCGTTAAGACTTCTAGCCCATTGCAGAACTCCGGATGAATTATATTTAAACGCTGTGAAGTCAGCGCTCGACGCAGGTCCGGTAATACTCCCGGCAACATATACATTTCCTGATTGATCTACAGCAATTGCACCCGCACTGCTGACTGCAGCGGTATATCTTGCAGCCCATTGCTGAACTCCGTCAGAGTTGTACTTTACTGTTGCAGCACTGCCGCTACTGGTCCCGGTTACATATATATTGCCTGAATCATCAATCACCAATGCTTTTGCATCTTCGGAAGCAAAATGATATGATGATACCCATTCCCGGCTTACCTGAGAAAAAGTATTTCCCGCTAAGATGGATAATGTTACAATTAAAATTAACAATGTTTTGTTTTTCATCTCACTTATTTTATTTAAGAGTTTTTGAATTCGTTTTTAAAACTCCTTTGTCAGAATTTCTGATTTGAATGTGATATAATTTAACAGCCCGGCTAATTACTGCATCCTTGCTAGCGTTGATCAGCAATTGAATTTTTTCTATCAGGCTGTGTGTAGAATCCTTAAGCCTGTAGCCCTTTGAAGTTTTTTTTGCAGTTCTTTTTTTAATAACCATGGTAAACAAGGTTTTAAAATTATGTGCACCTCTAAGTGCACTTTACAAAAATACACCATTGCAGCCGGTGATAGCAAAGAGAATTTAAGCTGAAACTAATCAGGATCAATAATCAAAAAGCTTTAAATGCATTGATTTATGAACACTTTTACGGCAATTTTATAATATTCAGCTAACCGCATTATGAATGATACCAAACTAATTCAGACTCTGAAGACTTTTACAAATGAGGAGATGAAACTATTTGAAAAGTTTATAGCATCTCCATTTTTCAATAAGGGAAGGAATTATCTCCCTTTCTTAAATCAGCTTAAAAAGTTTTATCCTTCATTTGAAAATGAAAAATTATCTTATGAATATATTTATGGTAAATTGTATCCCGGGAGAAAATTTAACAAGCAGGTGATGTGGAATCAGGTGTCACAGCTTGAAAAGCTTGTAAAGGAATTTCTTTTGCAAACAGCTTTAAAAAATAATAGGCTGGAACGTTTTATTCTTATATTCGACGAACTTTCAAAGAGAAACCTTGATAAACAGATGCTGAAAGAAATTGAGACAGCCGATAAAAATTTACCTGATGTAAGATTTGGAAAGGATTACTTTTATTCTAAATGGATCATTGAAAACAATAAGGCTGATTACTGGACATCGCTCAGAGGAAGGCAGGATAAGAGTTTTGAGCCAACTATAAAAAGTACAGAGTACTCAATTCTAAATTTTATGGCGGACTTATCGATCTCAGTTTCCGATCTTCAAATTATAAAGCTAATGTATAATACAAGTAATAAGATCAGCGATACTATTGAGTTCATCAAAAATCTCGATCTTAAGAAGTTCGTTCAAGCAGCGAATGAAAATAATCATGAGCATGCACCGGTCATAAACTTTTATTATAATAAAATAATGTGTGCTCTTGATGAAAATGAAGAGAGCCATTTCTTTGAAATGAAGAAATTCTTTGATGAGAACTATGATCTGTTTGACCGGCTTGAACAGAAGAATACATTAATTTCCCTCGCAAATTACTGCGCTCATAAAATGAGATTAGGCAACAGGAAGTTTCTTAAATTACTCTTCGAAATAAATAAATTCCGTCTTGAAAAGGGGATTGATACATACGGAAACCGGAGAATTGACAAAGCTCTATACCATCAGATAATTAGGAACGCGCTTTTGTTAGGTGAGATTAAATGGGCTGAAAATTTTGTGAAGGATTATACTTCTAAGTTAATAAAAGCTCATCAGAAAACAATGAGTTCGCTGGCTTTGGGTTACATATACTATGCGAAAAAGGAATATGCCAGTTCGCTTGTACATCTGAATAAAGTTGAATTCATTGATCTTCGTGACAAGCTTCATGTGAGGATACTCTCGGCAAAAACTTACTACGAATTGAATAAATCGGAGCTACTTTTTTATTATATAGATTCCTCGAAACACTATATCGGAAATAATACAGAAATAGAAAGTGCCACAAAACAGGCATATATGAAATTCTTTAACTATTTAAAGAAACTTTTGACAGTTAAAGAAAATTTCGATCAGCAAAAGTTAAAGGGATTGAGTGAAGATATAAAGCTTGACAAAGTACTTAGGTTGAGACACAGGAACTGGCTGCTGGAAAAGATAGATCAGTTGTAAAGTTTGTAAAGTTTGTAAAGTTTGTAAAGTTTGTAAAGTTAATTGAGTTAGTTAAACTTTTAATTTTGTTGAATCCCGTAGGGATTAAATATTGGTTGCAAATTATCACACAAAAAATCTAATCCCGTAGGGATTAAACAAAAAGCTAAGCAGACAATACATTTTGTCCCTACGGGACGATTTAGTTTTCTGTTAGTTGTTACCAAAGTTTCAACCCTACGGGATGTTTAAATAAACCTCATATCCCTAATCCCATCTTATACATTTTTGATTAGACAAACATCGTTATTTAATCATCATCATTTTCTTTGTGTCAAATATAGTTCCATCCAGTTCCAGTCTGTAAAAATAAATCCCGCTGGATAAATCACTCCCGTCAAATTCCGCTTCATAACCTCCCGGCTCAAGTATCTCATCAACTAACTTCACAACTTCCCTCCCGATCAAATCATAAACAACAAGCCTGACGTTTGACCTTTGACGTCTGACATCTGCCAGAATTGTAAATTTAATTTTAGTAGAAGGATTGAAAGGATTTGGATAGTTTTGAAACAGAGTAATTGAATTCGGAATTTCATTTGTGATTGGTTCGATACCAACCGGCTCTCCGCCACCGTTTGTTGTCTTGAGTATTTTTCCATTAAATCCTACACTGTAACCTGTCAGAGAATCAGTGAAAAAAATATTAGTAAGATACCCTGAACTGGATGCTAAGATCCTAAACCAATTTTCACCGCTGTCGGTAGTCTTAAATATATCATCACCATTAAATTGCAAACCGGTTAAGGCAAATCCAATCCGCTCATTAACAAAGTTAATATCGAGTACTGCGCCTCCTCCTACAACTTTAGGCTCCCAGTTTAACCCGGCATTTGTTGTTTTTAAAATTATGCCGGTTGAAGAGTTTGCCTCGTCATCTAAATTTTGATTCGTTGCGACAAATCCGGTATTATGATTTACAAATTGAATATCAGACGAGTAATAATACTGACCGAAGTCAACTGCTACCCAATTTAGTCCTCCGTTGGTAGTCTTCCGGGTTTGATTTCCGCCTGCATAGCCGGTATTTTCATCAATAAAATCCAATGACCAGGTTTGACCAGGCCAAAAAGTATGATCGATGATCCAGTCATTGCCGCCATTTGTTGTTTTAAAAAAAGAACTATTTTTACAGACACCAAATCCCGTATTTGAATTTATGAAATCAAGACGCGTGATTACATCCAGACCTGTATATAATGTGTCCCATGATAAGCCGGTATTCGTTGTCTTTAGAATTTTGCCATTCGGATATGTTGTGACATACCAAATATCGGAATCTCCATTTCCAATGACAGTAACTTCCCAATCCAGATTCAAATCAAATTGTGTCACTGTCCAGTTAAGACCGCCGTTAACAGTTCTGAAAATCCTCCGGTTTTCACCAACTATAAAACCTGTATTCTTATCTGAAAAAGTAACTCCGTACAACATATCGGTTGTAAAATTTCTGTCCTGTCTTATCCAGTTGTTACCGGCATTTAAAGTTTTTGAAAGCTTTCCAGCGTAACCTACCGAGTAGCAAATATTTGAATTTATAAAATGAAAATTATTGATATTTGTATTTGATGTGCTGATCCAGTTCACACCACCATCAGTAGTTTTCCTTAAATCGCTGTTACTATACACAGCAAATCCATTTAAAGAATCCAGGAATTGAAATTGCCTGATTCCATTAACTGAATTGTTTAAGATGATCCAGTTCACTCCTCCGTTAGAAGTTTTAAGAATTCCATTCCAAGAACCCATGAAACCGGTACTTCCATCCATGAAATACAGGGAGGTTGGATCAAGACCAATTTCATATAGGGATAAGCTATCCCAGGTAATTCCGCTGTTAGTGGTTTTAAATAATTTAAGCCTGTACCCATTTTGTCCGAAGTTCTTTGAACCGGCACCATAGCCGGTTATCATATCCGGAAATGAAATATGATTTAATTCAAAACTGTCATCATCAATCATTATTTCCCAGTCAAGACCGCCGTTTGATGTTCTCCTCAATTGAGTACCTCTCCAAACATTTGTATGGCTCAAGAGAAAACCAGTGTTCTGATTTATGAATGTCAATGATATGGGATAACTAATGTTATTTAATTCATTAAAATGAAACCAGTTATTTCCGCCGTTTGAAGTCTTAATTAAATTATTTGAATCAATTAATATTAAACCTGAATTTATGTCGAACATTGAAATACAACTATTGATACCGGGGAAGCCGGTATTGATAAGATTCCAGTTCTCTCCGCCGTCATTTGTTTTCAATATGTTATTGCTGCTGATACAAAGTGCACTATTTTCATCAAAGACATTCAGACCGTAAAGATTATTTCCCTGCGGTAACGGATTTTGCCAAAACCAGTTAGATTGTGAATAAACATTTTGAGATAAGATGAAGAATAATGTAATAGTAAGAAAAATTTTCAAAGCTATTAAAGTTGGTTACTTATGTATTTACTTAAGTAAACTTACAATATTGGCTTTCAAAAAGCAAAGATTTCTTTTACGGTTTTGAGATTGCTTTTTGAGATTTTTTAGAAAAGTGAGACTTGAAATTTACAGAAAAGCTTAAGTTTTGAGCTTTAATTAAACTTTTAAAACAATTTTTCTCAGGACACAAATTGCGATTTGTGGAAACAGATGGTCAATATTCAAATGCAAAAACCCGGGTAAACTTATTTCCCGGGTTTTTAAATTCCTAATTCTTAATTCCTAATTTTTAATTAGATCACTTCACAAGCATCATCTTCCTGATATCCGAAACCGAACCCGCAGTCAGCTTATAAAAATACACTCCGCTTGTGAGATTATACTGTGCTGCATTAAACGTCACTGAATAATTTCCGGTGTTATAAAATTTATTGTTTATTAAATCTGCAATAGATTTACCCGCTGCATCAAAGATCTGAAGAGAAATGTTCGTAGACTTGCTGATATTGAAATTAATAATAGTCTCCGGATTGAACGGGTTTGGATAATTTTGTTCAAGTTCAAATGATTTTACTATTCCGTTGTTTTCGGAAATTCCGACCTGAGGAGTTACGTTAATTAAAAAATTGTTCGCATAATTCCATTTATCATTGTCGGATGTAGTATCATTATTTGTAGAATTTCCGTTTGCGAATAGTGTATCAACTACATTCGGAGTAGCCGGCGCAACATACTTAAATGTAAACTGAAGAGTATCACCTGTGAATAATTTGGGATATTTATGTGTAAGCTCAAATCCCGAACCTGTAAAGGCTTCGGCTCTTCGTAAGCTCGTATCCAGCGGTGAAGTGTAAACATTTCCGAGACTCGTGGAAATATCACATCCTCCGGCAATTGCCGGTCCGTTAGCAATTTTCAAAACATAAATTGCAGTATCACTTGCCTCAACTGTGTTTGGACCTGAAATGACAACTGAGATTGCAGGAACAGGTTCAAGCTCGTGACAAACACAGCCTACCTGATTGCCATTCTTTTTTGTCAATCCTACTACTCCATCTTTGAAAGCTAATATATTTTGATATATTGTAATGATGAATCCAAAGAATACTAAAGCAAAAGCTATATTTCTGATTTTCATAAACGGTCCCTTTGTAATTATTTTCAGTAATTTACTCTTAACGAATGTCATATTCAATTTACTTAAATTGCAGTGTAGTCTGGTAAACCTGACAGGTTTTCAATTTGTATTTTGTATAATTTAGATCAGACTTTTTTAAACCTGTCAGGTTTACTTTATTAAAATGGCTGCTAATTAATATTAATTGTATCTCTAAGCTTAAATTTATAATTTGTTATCAAATCAAACATAAAAATTTACTGTTCGCACATAACTTAAATATTAATATCATGAAAAAGATTATTCTAATTGTTTTAATAGTCACATCAAACGCTTTTTCTCAGAATGACTTCATCGGAAAGAGCGAGATCACAGAGTATCAAAATGGGAATTATAAGCAACAAACAATTCTAAATCCTCTTCCTAATTCAGGAGGGAAATCGGTCCGTGAAGTCAGTACCAATCAGCCTGTTAATGTTTTAAACAATTCATTTGTAAGATGGAATTACACTGAACCTGCTGCAATAGGAGACTATTGCAAAACAAGCGGCAATGGAAAATACACTGTAGTTGGATGGAATCTGAATAATCACAGAGTGGCTCTCTACGGTAATGAAAGCTCAAATCCGGTTTGGGAGTTTGCCACAAATCCTAACGGTTTTATAAACTATGTTGCGCTTTCTGATACAGGAGGAGTCGTTGGTACCGGGTCACATCAGAATTTTTATTTATTCAATAACTCAAGCGGAGTTCCTTTTTTAAATTATGATCTTACTCATTTACCGGATACGGGAATCGCATCCTCGATGGACGTTACAAATGACGGAAGATTCGTAGTCTTTTCAGCAGGCAGACAGGATTCAAGCACAATATTCGGATTTAATTCTTCTTCGAGTGATCCTGTATGGAGTAAAAGAATCATTCCTTCTACTCCTAACGGAAGCTTTGTACAAGGTGTCAGACTTTCGGGAAATGATTCTTTGGTGATTGTAAATACTTATTACGATTTTTATGTATTCCGGACTTATACCGGTCAGCTTGTATATCAGGGACTGATCAGCGGCGGAACACAAACAGCACAGGGAATCAATGGTGACGGCAGTATAATTGCAGTGATTAATTACTTTGGAATTTTAAGGGTCTTTCAGTGGAACGGTACAACTTATAATTTACTTTTTCAGAATCAGGAACCTCCCGGTGCTTTTTATAACTGGT
Organism: uncultured Ignavibacteriaceae bacterium; assembly: GCA_964399995.1. Taxonomy (GTDB): domain Bacteria; phylum Bacteroidota; class Ignavibacteria; order Tepidaquicellales; family Tepidaquicellaceae; genus JAGPCH01. Next base: position 18,210 of record CAYNTN010000042.1, on the reverse strand, counting down.
ATGCAGCCGTAGATGTAAATTATGAAGGAAATTATATTGCTGCAGGTACACTGAATTTTATTTCAACGACGGAATTCGATGGTAAGATAAAAGTTTTCAAGAAAGACGGCGGAGGAATTCCCTTCTGGACTTATGCAGGCTGCGGTGATGAAGTGTCAGCTGTTTCATTTTCCAAAAGCGGAAATATTCTGAGCGCATCCTCATGGGGTGAATTCAATAACTTAAAAGAAGATCTGTATATATTTAAAACATCTTTAGGAAACGTTCCTATTTTTAAAGTTAATACTCCGGGTTCATTTTTCTGGTGTAACACATCGAATGACGGAAGGACAGTTGTAGCAAGCGGTAAAGCAGTTCATGCAAGACAATTTGGAAACGGGGGATTGCTGTATAATATAGAAGTCGATACAAATGATATTCCCTCTTCGATCAGTCAGATTAATTCTAATAATGTGACAGATTATCATCTTTATCAGAACTATCCGAATCCGTTCAATCCCTCTACGAATTTGGAATTTGGAATTTCGGATTTGGGATTTGTTTCTTTGAAAGTATATGATTTAAATGGACGGGAAATCGAAACTCTTGTAAACGAAAGATTATCACCGGGCAACTACAAAGTAAAATTCGACGGAACAAACTTATCAAGCGGAATTTATTTTTATAAAATAACGGCAGGGACTTTTTCACAGACAAAGCAAATGATTCTTTTGAAATAAAGAACATTTTGCCAATTGGATGTTTATTTACCACTAAGGCACTTAGAGCACTAAAGTTTGATTTTTTTTAATTAATACTCTTAGTGTTCTTAGTGCCTTAGTGGTAAAAAAACAATTTCGACAGTCCACTGCTCACTAAAAATAATTTGATTCAATGAAAAAAGTTTTAGCGATCGTCGGTCCTACGGCTTCCGGAAAGACAAAACTTTCAATAAAGATTGCAAAAAATCTTGACGGGGAAATCATCTCCGCAGACTCAAGACAGGTTTATAAACATATTCCCATTGCAACATCTCAGCCTTCGAAGGATGAGCTTGCTAAGGTTAAACATTATTTTATTAATGAGCTGAATCTTGATGAGGAATTCAATGCAGGTGAGTTTGGAATGAAAGGGCGGGAGATAATCCGGGATGTTTTTAAAAGAAATAAACAGCCGATAGTTACCGGAGGAAGCGGTCTTTACATTCGTTCACTCATAGACGGTTTATTTGAAGAGCGAATAGATGCAGGCGAAATAAGGGATGAACTATACGAAAAATTACATACGCACGGAAAAGAATATTTGTATAATGAATTGGTGAAGATTGATAAGAAAGCTGCCAATACAATGATTCCTCAGAATTTCAGAAGAGTAATCAGAGCTTTAGAGGTTTATTATTCTACAGGTAAAAAGATCTCGGAATATCAGAAAGAGAAAATTGAAATTGATTTTACAACCTTTCAAATCGGACTGATGCATGACAGGAAGCATTTGTATCAAAGAATTAATGAGCGGGTTGATAAAATGTTAGAGGAGGGATTGGTAGAAGAAGTAAGAAAACTCAAAGACAGAGGTTTGGATTACAAAAAATATTACTCTTTAAATACAGTCGGTCTTAAGGAAGTTTTTAAATATTTCGAAAGAGAATATGATTATGATGAAATGGTAAGACTGATCAAGCAAAATTCACGCCGCTATGCTAAGAGACAGCTGACCTGGTTTAGGAAGGATAAGAGAATTAACTGGATAGAATTGAAAGAGGGGAGTGATGATTTATCTACTGCAGAGAAAGTTGTATCACTGTTCAAGTCAGATTGATTTGGAATTTGGGATTCCGGATATGGAAATTAAAAAGATTCTAAGATCTTTAAATTAGAGGAATTATTTTACCGAGGGAAATTCCAAATCCGAGATTCCAAATTCCAAATCCGAGATTCCAAATTCCAAATCATTATTTAGCTTCATTCATCAGATACTGCGTCACAAGTCTTACTCCGGCACCTGTCGCATTCTTCGGCGAATAATCCTGTTTCGTGTCACGCATTGCTGTAGCAGCTATGTCTATATGCGCCCATGGATAATCCCCTATGAATCTTTTCAGAAACATTCCGGCTGTGATTGTCCCGGCTTGTCTTCCTGTTGCAGTGTTCCTTACATCTGCAATATCGGAATCAATCATTTTATCATACTCTTCCCACAGCGGAAGCTGCCATACTCTGTCATATGATTCATTCCCTGCCTTGAAAAGTTTATCAATAAGTTCCTGGTCATTTCCCATTACAGCTGAAGCTACATTCCCGATTGCGATCACTACCGCTCCGGTGAGAGTTGCCATGTCAATCACTGCTTTAGGTTTAAACTGAGTTGCATAGGAAAGTGCGTCGGCGAGTATTAATCTGCCTTCAGCATCTGTATTGTCAACCTCAATAGTCATACCGTTATATGCCGTGATCACATCGCCGGGCTTAAATGAATCTCCTCCGGGCATATTTTCTACCATAGGTATGAGTCCGATAAGATTTATTTTCAAACCCAACTGAGATACTGCTTCGACAATACCGACCGTAGCAGCGCTTCCGCACATGTCCATTTTCATCATTGCCATTCCCGCACCGGGTTTTAAGGATATTCCGCCGCTGTCAAAAGTTACTCCTTTCCCGATCACAACATATGGTCTTTCACTTTCATCTGCTCCGTTATATTTCATTATTAAAAACCTCGGTTCGCGTCTGCTTCCTCTTGCAACTTCAAGTACACCTCCCATTCCGAGTTTTTGTATATCTTTCAAGGTAAGTACCTCGGCTGTGCATTTTTTATTTTGTGCGCGTTCTGTGATTAGATTGCAGTATGATTCAGGATACAAAACATTTGAAGGTTCATTGCCAAGGTCTCTTGCGAAGTTAGTTGCATTACCTACTATACCTCCGGTCTTAACTCCTCTTTCAATTTCCTTTGAGTATTTCTCCAGCATGTTTTTCTCTGTAAAGAAAACAGCTTCCTTTATAGTAGTGCCCTCTTTCTTTTCTTTCTTTGTGTAATATTTCCCGAAATGGTAATTACCAAGAATACAGCCCACTGTCTCAGCTCTGGCGATTTCTTCAAAGCTTTCGGGAAGTGTGTTGTCATGAAGAATTTCAATTGCGATTTTTTTAACCTTAAGATGCTTTGCTATTTTTATTCCTTTTGAAACCGCTACCCTGAGCTTCTCCAGTGTAATTTTTTCCTTCTTACCAAGTCCGCACAAAATGATCCTGCTTTTATTGGTGTAAATTAATTCAGCTTGTCCTTCTTTGCCTTTAAAATCCTCAAGACTTAAATCAGCTATTTTTGTTTTCAGAAGTTTTTGAATAAGCTTTAGCTCATCATCAAACAGTTTCTTATCCTCATAGCAGAAAAATATATATGCGTCAGATTTTATTTTTTCAATACCGGTTTTTTCAAATGCTACTTTCATTTTATTTTTATTTAATTGTTAATTTTATCAATTTTATGTTGATCAATGTTTCGTTCCGGGGCTGTCCAAAAGCCTCCTCTTTCCAAAACTCCAGTTTTGGAAAGTTGCATTAGGTTAAAATTTCCTTACCAAACCGGTCTTATAAATCTTATAAATCTTACAAATCTTATAAATCTTATAAATCTTACGAATCTTACTAATCTAAATATTCTTCCAGTTTTTTTATTATTTCATTTTTTAATTCCTGCATGGTAGTATTCTTAACGTTAGCACCTGCGGCATTCTTGTGTCCGCCGCCTTCAAATTCTTTCGCCAGTTCATTTACAGAGATATCACCTTTGGAGCGGAATGAGATTTTGATATTGTCTTTTAATTCTACCAGAACAACACCGATCTTTATACCGAGTATGTTCATTATAATCGAGGAAAATCCTTCTACATGATCAATGTTCAATCCCAGATCTCTAAAATCTTTTTGCGTTACGATACCGATCACGACTTTGTTGTCATAATAAAATTCAAGACTCTCTATAAATCTCGCGGAGAGTTTTAGATTCTCCATAGTCGTGACAGCAAAAATACTTTCATACAATGAAACCGGATCTGCACCTTTTCTTATGAGGTCAGCGCACATAATAAATACTCCCGCATTTGTGCGGGGATGCCTAAAAGAGCCTGTGTCTGTCATAATACCGACATAAAGTGCTGAAGCAATATCTTTGTTAATATATTTCTCACTATCAGCTTTTATAAAGTCGTATAGTATAGAGCAATTTGAAGGGTATTCCGTATCAGAAATAAATGCTGAATATAAATCCGGATTTAATCCGGTATGGTGATCAATGCAGATTTTTTTAGCGGATGAATTTTTAATAGGAATTTCCATTGAGCGCGTACGTGAAAATTCATTTGTATCGAGAATTATAATCAGATCGGCTTCTTCTATCAGTTTTTTGTTTTCTCGTTCATTTTCTAAAAAAACTCTTATAGAATTTTCTTTATCAAGAAATTTTAGATTGAAAGGAGTCTGTGAATGATTGATAATTACCGGTGATTTTCCCTTTAGCTTTAAATAGTTATAAAAAGCAATCACACTTCCAATAGCATCACCGTCAGGAACCACGTGTGTTGTTAAAATTATTTTGGTGCTTGAATCGATTAAATATCTTACTTCTTTGAAATTAGGCTCCAACTCAGAGGTTTGTATAATAAACATTCAAAATAACCTTTATTAAAATTTTTAACAATTGAATTATTAGTGAATTTTGAGTTCCATTGAGTTTTATTGTGATCCATAGATTAGTGTTTTCTTGTATTTTCTTGAATCAAACGGAATCGCTTATCATTTTAAATTCTTAATTCGTAAATTTGACAACTTTATTAATAAATGAAAGCAGTAGAGTTTAAAAACATTTCAAAGAAATTCGGTAATTTTTATGCTAATGACAATATTTCATTTGGCATAGAAAACAACTCTATACACTGCATACTCGGAGAGAACGGCGCAGGGAAATCAACTCTTATGAAAATACTTTTCGGAATTTATAAACCGGATTCGGGTTTGATAAAAGTATTTGATCAAGAAGTAAATTTTACTTCACCTCACGGCGCCATTGATGAGAAAATAGGAATGGTACATCAGCACTTTATGCTGATTGATGATTTTTCCGTTCTTGAAAATGTAATACTCGGGAATGAATTGACAAAGGGAATTAAGATTGACTTCAGTGATACAAAAAAAATATTGAATGAACTCATTGAAAAATATAATTTAGGATTAAATGTCGATAAAAAAATTTCGGAGATCAGCATCAGTGAACAGCAGAAAACTGAAATACTGAAATTGCTTTACAGAGATTCTGAGATATTGATATTCGATGAGCCAACGGCAGTCCTGTCTCCGATCGAAGTAAAAGAATTTTTCAAGATCATTGAAGAATTTAAAGCTACCGGTAAAACAATAATTCTCATTACGCACAAACTGAATGAAGTAAAAGAAATTTCAGACAAAGTTTCGGTTTTAAGAAGAGGGAAGCTTGTCTATGAGCAGGTGAATGACAGGAAACTCGATATCGAAACATTAAGCAATACAATAGTCGGTGAAGCTTCTTTAATAAAGAACGAAGAAAAGAGTGACTTACAAAATAATACAGAAGAAATCCTGTCTTTGAGGAATATTAATCTTGTCAGAAATAAAGTGAAAGTTCTGGATGAATTGAACTTACAGTTGAGGAAAGGAGAGATACACGGGATATGCGGAGTTGAAGGCAACGGGCAGAATGAAATAGTAGATATTATAGCAGGTCTTCAGGAAGATTATTCAGGAGAAGTAGTTAAGAAAGTAAAAAATATTTCACTCGTCCCGGATGACAGGATAAAAAAAGGAATGATAAAGGAATTCACCATCGGTGAAAACATATTTCTGAAAGACGAAGAAAGAAATTACATTACAAAAAAAGAATTACAGAATATTTCACAAAAAATAAAAGATGATTATGATGTTCGCTTGTCGGATATAAATTACAATCTCGGCTCTTTATCGGGAGGCAATCAGCAAAAGGTAATTGTCGCTAGGGAGATAGAATCGGATAATGATGTTCTGATATTTTCTCACCCGACAAGGGGAGTCGATATCAATGCAACTTTATTTATACATTCGAAAATAATAGATGAGAGAAATAAAGGTAAATCCATTCTTCTGATATCATCTGACCTCGATGAACTCGTAAGTCTGTCCGACAGATTAAGTGTGCTGTATAATGGAAAGATTGTAAAGACGTTTGAACCCGGTGAATTAAATGTTCCGGATAAAAGTGAGATCAGTCTGGAAATGGATACTGAAACAACAAAACCATTGTATGAGCAAATCGGAAAATTAATGATCGGAATTACTCATTGAGCCTGAAGACAAAAATAAATCTTATATCAGTTACGTTTTCTCTGACAGCAACCATCTTCATTGTCTTCATCCTGCTTCTTGTAATAAATCAAAACCCTTTCGAAATATTTTCCATTATATTCTTTGAAGTTTTTACAAGCGGTTATGGTATAGGTCAGACTCTTTTCAAAGCCACACCGTTAATAATTTGCGGATGCGGGCTTGCCATTTGCTTTCACGCGTCATTATTCAACATTGGTGCGGAAGGTCAGCTAAATGCAGGTTCGTTTGTCATTGCATTGGCTGCATTGAAGTTTTCGTTCCTTCCGTTTCCAATATTATTGTTGCTTTGCATTATCTGCGGATTTATTGTCAGCGGAGTATTCGGGCTGATACCGGCTTACATTAAAGTTAAGAAAGGCGTGAATGAAGTTATTACGACTATCATGTTTAATTTCATAATACTCGCCCTAGTAAATTATTTTCTCCTGGACTTTTTTGCAGTGAAGTCAACAATGAGGACTGAGAAAATCAGTGAGAACCATATGCTGTTTAAATTTTCGGATTTTATTCCCTTCTTCAGCGGATCCTCTCTTAACGCTGCTTTCATAATTGCCATCTTTATTTCAATACTGACTTATATCTTAATTTACAAAACAAAATTCGGATACAAGCTACGGGCGGTCGGTTTCAACGAGACGGCTTCAAGATATATAGGGCTGAAGACTGATAAGATTATTCTGACTGCATTCTTTCTCGGAGCAGGCATTACATCTTTTGTCGGAATTAATTTTGTGTTCGGATACAAGGGCTTTTACGAGTTGGGATTTTCAAGTAATGTAGGTTTCACGGCAATTGCTGTTGCATTGCTTGCAAAGAATAACCCGTTAGGAATTATTTTTTCATCTCTTCTTTTTGCAATACTTGATTACGGCGGCTTGTCAATAAACCAGCTTGTGCCTAAGGAAATAATGCTTGTAGTTCAGGGAGTAATCATACTTGCGATACTTTCGGTTGACAGGATAGTGAATAATTATTATGAACAAAGAGGCCTGTCAGGATTTTGATATTTAAATTTAAATTCAAAATTTTCACACTTAAATCCGGACAGGTTTTTAACTGTTACCGGAGCTTGTGAAAAAAAGTACAATCATGCTTGTCAGGCTGTAGTGTCACGGGAGACCCGGGAAAGAGAAGCCTTTAAAAAGGAATAAGCGTATCAGTCAAATAATGTAATCACAAAAATCCAGGATGGAAATTCTTACATCTATAATATCACTTACTTTCTTAGCGCAGGTCTTAAGACTTATGACGCCGTTTTATCTCGGAGCCAGCGCGGCTAATTTTTCCGAAAGAGGAGGTGTGATTAATATTTCCATAGAAGGATTTATGAATCTTTCCGCATTCAGCTTTGCATTATTTTCAATAATTACACATAATCTTACTTATGCAATTATTTTAACAATATTTGTAAATTTAATTTTCAGTATTCTTTTTGCTTTATTTACTGTGAAGCTGAAGATCAATCAGATCGTTACCGGAGTAGGTTTTAATTTACTTATCGCGGGTGTAACAAAATTCTTAATGGTTTATATTTTCAAAAGCTCCAGCAACACTGAAAGAATAGAAGGTCTGCCTGACCTGAATTTATTTGATTCCTTCCCTGTATTAAACGCTGTCTTCTCGGATTACATAACCATATTTTGTTTTGTTTTGGTTTTCCTGTCGGGTTTTATACTATACAAAACAAAATTCGGACTGCGACTGCGTTCTGCGGGTGAAAACCCGTGGGCTGCCGAAAGTCTCGGAATAAAAGTCAGAAGTTATAAAATATACGGAGTTATGGTCAGCGGATTTTTAAGTTCTCTTGCGGGCATCTGGCTTGCATCAAGTCAGAATTCATACAGCGACGGAATGATAGCCGGCAGAGGTTACATTGCTCTTGCAGCTATGATTATTGGTAAATGGAAGCCAGTGAATATTTTTTTTGCATGCTTAATGTTCTCGGCATTTGAAGCTCTGGAAATAACGATGCAGGTTTCCGGTACGGACATTCCGGGTCAGTTAATTCAAATGTTGCCCTACCTTATTACCGTTCTTGTGCTTATAGGATTTATCGGCAAGACAAAACCGCCCGCCGCAGACGGTGTTCCTTATTAACAGTTAGCAGTTAACAGTTAGCAGTTAACAGTTAGCAGTTAACAGTTAGCA